>DAOUCW010000158.1:0-4147 GCA_034431695.1 Anaerolineae bacterium
TAGGCGAAGGCGCCGTAGGTGGAGCAGGCACCGTAGAACCCGTTGAACTCCTCCCACGGGTTTTCGGCGAAGTTTACCGTCGCCATGCCCACCAGTATTCCCGCGTTGGCGAATTCCGTGATCTCCTGGGGGAGGAGGACGCCGTCGGGGGAACCGTAGCGCTCATACCAGCCGTAGCCGGGGAAGTCCTCCCATTTGCCGGCGAAGCCCGAAATCATTGTGGAATCGGCCAGGTCGGCGGCGCAGACGATGAAGAGGGGGCGGCCGTATTCCTTGTGGCCGAAGTAATTCACCCATGCCCCCCACTTGGAGAAGGCTTCCCTGTTGGCTGCTTTCGTCCCCGGAGGGACGAAGAGCTTCGCCGGGTAGTTGCGGTAATCGTAGAGGCGGGGGTCCTTGAAAGGATTTACCCTGCGGTTTATCTTGAGGGTTGGTATTTCATCGGGGACCGTCTCGGCTATGGCGATGAGGGTATCGGCCAGGTAATCAACCAGTTCCTGGTCCTGGCGCAGGACGTTTATCACTGCTTCCAGGTTCGCCCTGTATTGGGCCATGAGCTCTTCGGGGTCCTTGGGTGCCGGCTGGCCGAACCCTTCAAATTTAACGCCGTATTTTTCGGCGAAGGGACGCTTGGTCTCCCAGAAGAGTTCACTGTTTATGGGGTGGGGAGAGCCGTGGGATTTGTTGTCGTATTTGAGGTAATCCCGCCCCTTCTTGGTCCTGAACCAGGCGACGCTGGGGACTTTCTCCGGGTTGGGGCCGTAGAAGAGGTGGAGGAGGGTTCTGGTGACGGGCCCCCACTCGTTGCCGCGCATTGTCCCCACCACCCTCCAGCCGTGGGAGCCGAACCAGTGTTCGGGGGAACCGTAGACCACGGAAGAGATGGGGTGGTCGTCTATGCCGTAATCGTTCCAGTCCACGAGGAAGTAAAGGTTATCAAGGGCCAGACCCCAGGCGGAGTTGAGGGTTTCGTGGGTTACGCCTGTGGTGAGGCCGGCATCTCCTTCAAGGGCGATCACTTTCACGCCGTAGGCCCCTGCTCTCTTCAGGGCCAGGGCTTCTCCGGCTGCTGCAGGGGAGCCGTGGCCTGAGGGGCCTGTGTTGAACTTGAGGAAGAGGGTCTTGCCTTCCATCTCGGCGTGGCCAGAGAGCCCCTTGTTCCTCCTGAATTTGAGGAGGTCTTCCCAGTATAAGGCATATTTCTCCGGATTGGGGATCAGGTATTTGGGGTCGCCGGTCTGCTGGTATTTCACCCGCAGCGCTTCGTTGTAGACGGCGAGGGTTGCGTAGACGAGGGGGACGGTGTGTCCGCCTACCAGGATGAACCTGTCTCCGAAGGCTTTTTCCGGGTGGCGTATGTCCCAGCGCATTACCCCGCTCAGGGTTGTGGCCACGAATATGTGGACTTTGGAGCGGGAGCCTCCCGGGTGACCGCTCTGGCGGTAATTGAGCATCAGGTCAATGAGCTGGTCTATTATGTCCTTGATCTTCTCCCAGTGGTGGAAGTGCCTGGAAAGTTCCTGGTAACGGGCCTCTATGAAATCCATGGCTTCGCTCACGGCTCCACCTCCGGATGCTGGTATTTGTGTCCAAATTATATCCTGAAAACCCGGCCGGGCCAAATGTCGGGGAAGGCTTCCCTTTGCGCCTGAATTTTGCCCATTTTAAATTCAAGTTGTAGAATAAGGCCGGAGATTTTCCGGGGGCACCAGAGCCATGAGGTTTTATCTCAGGGCCGTAGATCTGGCCTTCCTGTCTTTTTACACCTTCCTCATCCTCGCCATCCTCTATTCAAGGCGTTCGGCTATCAGGTTGGGGATCAGGGTTTTGCCTCTGGCTCTGTTTTCCGCCGTCCTGAACCTTTTTCCTCCCCTTCCCCCTTTTCTGGCCCCTTTGCCTGTGATAGTGGCTGCCGCTGACGGAGCCTGGGCGGCTGCACTGGTGGCGCTGGCCGGGGGATTGACGGGGGCAATTCTGGGCAAGATAACCCCGGTCTCGGCCGGTGCCGAGGTTCTCTTCGGCTGCCTGGCGGGCTTCCTCATGACCATGGATTATTCCGATCCCCTGCCGCGCTTCCTCAGGAGGCCGGAAGTGGCTTCAGCCCTGGCTTCCATCGTGGCATGGCCCACGCCTCTGGTCCCCGCAGTGGTCTCGTTGCCGGAATTGTATCTGACGGGGAAGCTGTCTTCCCTGGGGAATTCATTCCTTCCCCTGGCTGCAGTCCTTGCGGCGGCTTTCCTCTTCCGGCTTTCCCCCCTCTACAGGCCTCCTCCCATCCGCTCCGGCAGTGCTTCACCGATGGCCCGGAGCACGGCCCTGGCTTTCATGGCCTGGTTCCTTGCCCTGTCCGCAGCAGTTTCCCTGCTCACCATCGCCGCCGTCACCTTCATCCGGACGAGGGATGAGCTTAAGGCTGCACAGGTTGCCCTGAACCAGGAGCTTTCCTCCGTAGTTTCGGCCGTTGAGAGGGCTGAGGGACTGGCCAGATACCTGGCCTCCCTGCCGCCTCCTGAGCGAATTGGCTCTCTGAAATCTCTGTGTCCTTCCGCTTGTTTTGTGTTGAGGCCAGGGGATTCTCCCGAAGGTTTAACTGCCGAGGAGAAGGAAGCCCTTTCCAGCTCCTGGCCTTTCTCCAGGCCTTTCCCTGTGGATGGAGGATGGGCCCTGTCCGTCATCGCGAGTTCCGGCAGCGATAAGATCCTGGTGAGGGTGCCCATTGAAGGACCCCATTTCTGCCTGTTGGAAAGGGAGCGCGGTCTGACCCTCTGTCCTGCCGGTTTCCCGGAGGATTTCGGAGATAAACTCGTAGTGGAAAGCGAGAGGGCTCTGGCTTTCACCCCGCTCAGGGAAATTGCGGGGAGGGTCGGCAGAGCCATGGCCCTCTTCGCTTTCGTCCAGCTCCTGATCCTCCTCCCCGTTATGGCTGCAACTGCGATCTTCACCTCCAGGCTGATCCGGCCCCTTGAGGAGCTTTCCCGCAGGGCGATACGGCTGGCCGGTGGCGACCTGGAGGAGAATTTGCACCTGGCGAGGGAAGATGAGATCGGGAAGCTGGCGAAGGCTCTGGAGAGGATGCGCCAGCATCTCAGGCAGAAGCTTGATGAATCCTACGCCCTTCTGAGGGTGAGCCAGAAGGCCCTCTCGGCCTCCGAGCTGGAAAAGGGGATAGAGATACTCCTCTCGGGCCTGCGGGACCTGACCAGAGCGGCAGGCGTTGCTTTCGTCATGATTGATAAAAACGGGCTTGTGGATGGTTGCCTGGCCCTGGGGAGGATCTGGCACGAGGAGAAAGGGAAGCCTCCAGGTGCCTGCTCCAGGCTCCTGGCGATCCAGCAGGAGCCGGTCGTCATCCCCTTCGTTCGGGAAGCGCCCCTCATACTGAGGGAAATCCTCCAGGAGGTGGGGGCGAGGTCTGCCGTGGGCATACCCCTGCGGAACGGGGTCCTCTGGTTCACCTTCTCCTATCCCCTGCAGGCTTCTTCCCTGGACCTGAGCATGATAAACACCGTGGCCGGTCAGCTTGATGTGATGGCTGAAAATATCAGGCTCTTTAGAGGCCTGGAAAAGCAGAAAGCCTACCTGGAAGCCATCCTCAGGAGTTCTCTCGACCCGATCCTGGTGGTAGACGAGCTGGGCAGAATTGTGACCGTGAATCCGGCAGCTGAGGAGCTCATCGGGATAAGTGGGGAGAGGGCCAGGGGTTTGCCCCTGGCCGAGAGGCTCAGGGAGCAGCCGTGGAAGGAATTTCTGGATCAGCTCAAGGGGACAAGGACCCCTCTGCAGGCGGAAATACCCTACCGGCAGGAGGTCACTTTCCACGTCAAGGCTTCCCCCCTCCTTGAAGGTGGCAACTTCAGGGGCTGGGTCATCTCCATGAGGGATATAACCTCCCTCAAAGAAGCCGAGCGTTCCCGCGCCGAAGCGCTGGAAATAGCCTTCCATGACCTCCACACTCCTCTCACCCTGATAAGGGATTACGCCAGGACGCTGGAGGAGCTCGGGGAGCTCAACAGCCAGCAGAGAGAAGTTGTGGAGAAGCTGATCAGGAACACGGAGCACCTGAGCCGGCTGGTCAGGAATTTCCTGGACATAAGTCGGCTGGAAGCCGGGATGATGCGGCTCACGCCCTGCTGGCTTGGTCCCCTTG
>DAOUCW010000159.1:0-3261 GCA_034431695.1 Anaerolineae bacterium
TCACCGGACATCACCGTGTGAAAGTTTAACGCAAGGAAAAGCAGGTGTCAAGGGCGCATTCCCCTGTCGGCTAAAGCCGACAGCCCCCTGCGCCCGATTTCTGTGGGGTGCTTCCTCAACCTCAACCCCAATTATGTCAAGGATCTGGCGGGGGATTTCGGCGAAATCGCTCCCCAGAAGCCGCGAGTGGCATGAGTCCTGCACCGTCACCCTCCAGCCCAGGGGGTGCACAGGGCCGAACTTCCCCTTCCTGAGGCCTTCGAGGATGACTCCGAAATAGTGGTGGAACTCAATGCCTGAGAAGTCAGCCCCGAACCTGGGGAGCACATTCGTGAGCATGTTGAAGCAGGCAGTGCAGAGGACGTAAACGCGCCTGGCCCCGAGCCAACGGAACCAGAGGGTCAGCCTGGCAGCCACCTGCTCAACCTGTTCGTAAAGCCCCATCCTGAAGAGCATCTCACCGCAGCAATAGTCCAGTCCTCCCCGGATTTCCACGCCCTGGAAGAGGCGGGAAAAGGTGAGGTGAGGGACCATCAGGAGGTTGCAGCCGGAGTAGAGGAACTCCGGAGCTGGCTCCATCTTACCCCATTCGGCCACGGCCGATCTCTCCCGGGGAGGGAGCCGGGCCAGGACATCGGTGCGGAAGTTTGGCCGGGCGTGGGGCAGGAAGTAACGGGCATAGAGGGGGAGGCCTTTCTCCCTCCAGATTTCATGCCATCGGTTCAGGATGAGGTTGGCCGGTCTGGCATCCTGCGGGCAGAAGAGGTTGCAGGCCATGCAGGAAGTGCAGTCCCTCAGGACTCTGGAGATTTCCCCCCTGAGCAACTTCTCCATTTCCTCTGCGGCCTCTTCCAGAGGCAGGCTCAGGACGGGACAGCGGTGGAAGCATTCCCCGCAGAGGTTGCATCGTTCCCGGGCGAATGGTTCAATGCTCATGGCGCTTCACCATGGTTATGGCTTTACCGGGGCAGGCTTCGGCGCACCTTCCGCACCCGAAGCACGCCCCTACCAGTCGACTCTTGCCCCCCTCAATCGCTCTCGCTCCGAAGGGGCATGCTTTCACGCACTCTCCGAAGCCCTCGCAGCGAGCCGGATCGGTTCTGGATATGTATGGGCCGGGGATGAAGGGGTAAACCTTCTGGCCGAGCTCCCGGTTCAGGATGTAGGGGACGCAGCCGCAGGAGCAGCAGTTGCAGATGACATACTCTGTGCCCCCGTGGGCCGGGCAATGGATGAAGACCATCTGCCAGAGGCCCTGCTCGTGGCAGGCGGTTACGATCTGCTTCGCTTCCTCAATGGTTATGAGCCGGTAATCCCGGGGGAAAGCCTTCCTCCATGCTTCAACCCCGGAGCGGATCACTATATCGGTCTCCAGGGGGTGGGGGCAGGCCCGATGGGAAATGCGGCAGCGGCATGGGCCCACTGCTGCAGGCCCGTCCAGCCCATCAAGGAATTCCAGGATCTGGGAGAAGGGAAACGGCCTGGCAGTATCGGCCAGGCGTGCGAAGGGAGCAGCCAGAATCCACCCCAGAGCCGTGCGGATGAAGGGTTTTTCTCCCAGTTTCTTCCAGTTTCCCCTCAGGAGGGAGAAGCTCAGGGAAAGCAGAGGCAGTTCAAGGTAGCGGGCGAAGAGGTAAAGCGAAGCCCTTCTCCACACACTCCTTTCATCGGCAGAGTGGAAGCGCGACATTTTCCCTCCTCTGACCATTTTAATGCAAAAGATGGTTTTATGCCAGAATTTGCGGCCAGGGGTGAAAGCGCAAGGGGGGTTTCGGCGGTTTGGCCGCAGCGGGGAATGGCGTATAATCCCTGCCCGGGAGGTGAGGCATGAAAGTTGAACTCATAGCCATTACCCGGTATCTGAAAGGCGACGGAAGCCCCGAAGCGCTGCTGGAGCACGCCGGGCGGGTGTGTTACCGCTCCGAGAGCAAGGGGGATCCGGCCTCTTTCATCCGGGCCCGGATACGGGAGGGGCACGAGAGCATCATTGAGCACGCTTCGGCCACCTTTGAAGTGAGCGGAATCTCGCGGGTCTGCAGCCACCAGCTCGTCCGCCATCGGATTGCTTCTTACTCTCAGGAAAGCCAGCGTTACGTCTCCATGGATAACCCCGAGTGGGTCCTTCCTGCGTCCATCGCCAGGGACGAAGAGGCTCTGAGGATATGGGAGGAATTTGCCGAGAAGGTGAAGGAAACTTACCGGGCGCTCCGGGCCAGGGGCATCGCCAAAGAGGACGCTCGCTTCGTGCTTCCCAACGCCACAGCCACCCGCATCGTGGTCACGATGAATTTCAGAGAACTGCGCCATTTCTTCCGGGTGCGCATCTCCCCGCAGGCCCAGTGGGAAATCCGTGAGCTCGCCGTCAGAATGCTGGAAATCATCTACCCATACGCTCCGGCCGTCTTCGGAGATTTAAGGGACGAACTGCGCCAGAAGTATCCTCAATTCTTCGCCTGTGTGGATTCGGAACTCTGAGGGCTTTCTTTCCTCAGGAAGTAGCCCGCGCGGCGCAGGATCTCCTCCAGCTTTGGGATGTCTTTGCCCTCAACCAGGACCATGGTGGGGGAGAGGAAAGCTCTGGCCAGCTCCCTGAACCCTGGTTCATCCTTCAACTTCTCCATGATCCAGGGGGCGGGCGCCTCCAGGACAAGGACCGACCTCAGGGTGAAGGTCTTGCTGAGCCTTGACCAGCGCCTCAGGGCCTGAACCACTGCCGGAGGCACTTTTCCCCCCGTGGCCCTCAGGAGGAACTTGAGGATCATCTCCGTTGTGATGCCCCGCCGGAAGGCTTCCTGGAGGGAGGAGCGGGTTATGAGGTAAAGGTGGGCCTGATCGGTGGAGCCGGTCCAGGAGGCGAACCTCTCCACCTGGAAGCGGTAGTAGAGGCTCGTTTCCCTGGGGACAAGGATGGTGAAATCCTGCCTGATCACTATCGGCTCTTCGGGGCGCGGCTGGATCGGGGCCTGGCTCAGCACGGCTTCCCCCCATGGGGAAAGGCGGAAAGCATTGACCTCCCCCCTCTCATCCGTCCCGAGTTCCACCGCACCGAGCCAGTGGAGGGGGCCTGTGATCAGGAAACGGATTAGGGCACCCTCAACCCTATCCCAGTGCTCAAACCCCATAAGGTATTCACCGGTGGCCCGGTCGCGGATATACCAGGAGCTGTAGTTTCCATCGGGGCGCTGGAAGTCGGGTTCCTCTTCCTTTATGAAGTTGACGAAGGATTCCAGCGAGAGCCACTGGTTCCGGGGGCAGCGGGCG
>DAOUCW010000160.1:0-1743 GCA_034431695.1 Anaerolineae bacterium
GGTGGATACCCTTTCGGGCAGGCAGGTGGAGGTGGCAGCGGACCTGGTGGTGCTGGCCGTGGCCATGGTCCCGCGCCCTTCCACCAGGGCGCTGGCCGAAAAGTTAGGGATAGAGGTTGACCAGCACGGCTTCCTGGTGGAGGCCGATGGCAACCTCGCACCGCTGGAGAGCAACCGCCCCGGGATCTTCCTGGCCGGAACCGGCACAGGCCCCAGGGATATACCGGAGACCGTCTCCCAGGCAAGCGGAGCGGCGGGCAAAGTGCTGGCACTGTTTTCCCGGTGGGAACAGGAAATGCACGAGGGATGAAAATGGCTCGCATCGGCGTTTTCGTGTGCCACTGCGGTCTCAACATCGCAGGGACCATTGACGTGAAGCGGGTGGTGGAGGAGGTAAGCAAGCTCCCGGAGGTGGTCTTCGCCACCGATTACAAGTATATGTGCTCCGACCCGGGGCAGAAACTGATCCAGCAGGCCATCAGAGAGCACAGGCTGGATGGCGTCGTGGTGGCTGCCTGTTCACCGTCCATGCACGAAGCCACCTTCCGCAAGGCGGCCTCTTCCGCCGGAGTGAACCCCTACCGGACCGAAATCGCTAACATCAGGGAGCAGATAAGCTGGCCCCACCGCGATTACCCCGAAGAAGCCACCCTGAAGGCCATAGAGATCATCCGCACCATCATTGAGAAGGTCCGCTACGATGAAGCTCTGATCCCCCTGGGCATTCCGGTAATCAAGAGGGCCCTGGTCATCGGCGGAGGAATCGCCGGCCTCACCGCTGCCCTTGACATAGCCAGGGCCGGATACCCCGTTGTTCTGGTGGAGAAGGATGAAGAGCTCGGCGGGAAGATGCGCCGCCTCTCCGGCCTTTACATCAACTTTGAAGCCCCCGAACACTTCCTGGAAGAAAGGGTCAGGGCTGTGAAGGAACACCCCAACATCACTCTCCTGACCAGCTCGGAAGTGAAAGAGGTCGGTGGTTACGTGGGGAATTTCACCGTAAAGGTGGATACACCTTCCGGGGAAAAGTCCTTTGACGTGGGCGCCATTGTGGTGGCCACAGGGTTTGACCTTTATCCCCTGGAAGCCCTCGGGGAATACGGAGGTGGGCGTTACCCCGATGTGATAAGCGCGCTGGACTTTGAGAGGATGCTGAGGGACGGGCTGCGCCGCCCCTCCGATGGGAAGGAAGTCAAGAGTGTGGCCTTCATCCAGTGTGCCGGCTCCCGTGACCCCCAGCGCCACAGGCCTTATTGCTCCAAGATCTGCTGCATGTATATCGCCAAGCAGGCTTCTCTCTTCAAGCAGAAGGTTCCCGACGGGCAGGCGATGGTCTTCTACATAGACATTCGCTCCCAGGGCAAGAATTACGAGGAATTCGTCCAGCGGGCCATAATGGATTACGGTGTGCTATACATCCGGGGCAAAGTGGCCAGAGTTTATGAGGAAGGAGGCCGTGTTTTCGTCCGGGGAGTGGACACGCTTTCGGGCAGGCCTGTTGAGGCCGAGGTTGATTTGGCCGTGCTGGCCAATGCGGTCGTAGCCTCGCCCGGAGCGGAGGATCTGGCTAAAAAGCTCAGGGTTTCAACCGATGCCTTCGGCTTCTTCCAGGAAGCGCACCCCAAGCTCAGACCGGTGGAGAGCCTCACGGCGGGGATCTTCATCGCCGGGGCTGCCCAGTTCCCCAAAGACATACCCGAAACGGTGGCCCAGGCTTCGGGAGCGGCGGCCAAAGTGCTGGGG
>DAOUCW010000161.1:0-9404 GCA_034431695.1 Anaerolineae bacterium
CGTCCGGGCCGACCTGATGCAGGCCGACTGGGTCTCGGTGAAGGTGGATAGCGTCCGGGAGCCGGTGTGGCGCCGGGTGAACCGTCCCCATGGCCGCCTGCGACTTCCGACGGTTCTGGAAGGCATCCTCCAGTTCGCGGCCGAATTCCGGGGCCGGGGGGTGACGGAAACGATGATGGTCGCCGAGCTCAACGATGGGGAGGCCGAACTGGAGGCAACCGCCGAATTCCTGGCCCGGCTGCGCCCATCAACGGCTTACATCGCCATCCCGATCCGGCCCCCGGCGGAGGAGTGGGTGCGTCCGCCGTCGGAGGAGGCCATCACCCTCGCCTATGCCATCTTCCGGGACGCAGTGGAGTGGGTGGAACTGCTGACCGGCTACGAGGGGGATGCCTTCGCCTTCACCGGCGATGCGGAGGCGGACCTCCTGGGTATCCTCGCCGTCCACCCGATGCGGGAAGACGCTCTGGCGGCCTTCCTGGCCCGCGCCGGGGCAGACTGGAACCTGGTCAACCGGCTGGTCGCCCGGGGCCTCCTGGTGGAGACAGAATACCGGGGGCAGCGGTTCTACCGGCGAAGGAATCTCCCCCGCACCACGAGCGCCTGAAAGCCCATCTCGCCCCGGTTCCCAGCGGAGGAGTGGGAATTTCCCCATAGCACCCGCTAACATTTTACGTGAAGGAACGCGCCCTCTTGCCATTTCCGCTGAAATGCAGTATTCTAAATTTCTGGCAGACTCAAACTCTGACCAGAGGAGGGGGCTATGGCGGAGTTGAACCGGGAGGAAGCTAAAAAGAGGATTGAAGAGCTGCGCAGGCTCATCAATTACCACGATTACCTCTACTACGTCCTGGACTCACCGGAGATAAGCGATGCCGAATACGATGCCCTCAAGCGGGAGCTCAAGAGGCTTGAGGAGCTTTACCCCGAATTCATCACGCCCGACTCCCCAACCCAGAGGGTGGGAGGGCAACCGGCCGAAGGCTTTGCCGAAGTCCGGCACCCCAAGCCCATGCTCAGCCTCCAGGATGCCTTCAACGATGAAGAGATGTGGGCCTGGTTCAGGCGGATCTCCAAACTCCTGCCTGAAAACGTCAAGCCTGAAGACCTGGAATTCACTGTCGAACCGAAGATTGACGGCCTCACAGTGGTGCTGACCTACGAGAACGGGGTCTACGTCAAGGGTGCGACCAGGGGCGATGGCTTCGTGGGGGAAGACGTCACAGCCAACCTCAAGACCATAAAAGCTGTGCCCCTCCGCATCCCCGTCATCCCCGATGGAGAACCCCCGAAGCGCCTGGTGGTCCGGGGCGAAGCCTACATGCCCATAAAAGCCTTTGAGGAATTCAACCGCCGCCAGGCAGAACTGGGCCAGAAGACCTTCGCCAACCCCCGCAATGCCGCTGCCGGCTCCATCCGCCAGCTCGACCCATCCGTGACGGCCCAGAGGCCCCTGAGCATCTTCACCTACGCCATCGTGGAAATTGAGGGCGGTAAGCCCATAAAGACTCAGTGGGAGGCCCTGGAATACCTCAAATCCCTCGGCTTCCCCGTCAACCCCGAAAACCGGCTGGCCAGAAGCTTTGAAGAAGTCCTCGCTCTCGCCAAAGAATTGATGAAGAAGAGGGACTCCCTGGACTACGAAGTGGATGGGGTCGTGGTCAAGATAAACGACCTGGCCGTTCAGGAAGCCCTCGGCGTTGTGGGGAACGCCCCAAGGGGAGCCATCGCCTACAAGTTCCCGGGCCGCGAAGCCACCACGAAGCTCCTTGACATCATCATAAACGTCGGCCGGACGGGTTCCCTCAACCCGGTCGCCATCCTGGAGCCGGTCTATGTGGGCGGAGTCATCGTCAAGCAAGCTGCCCTCCACAACGAGGAGGACATCCACCGCAAGGACATCCGCATAGGGGATACTGTGATCGTCAGGCGGGCTGGAGAAGTTATCCCCCAGGTCGTTGGCCCGGTGAAGGAGCTGCGCACGGGTCAGGAGAAAATCTTCTACATGCCCAAAAACTGCCCGGTCTGCGGCGAGCCCGTGGTCAAGCCCGAAAACGAAGTGGATTACTACTGCGTGAACGCCGCCTGCCCGGCCCAGCTTGTCCGCAGGGTTGAATACTGGGCTTCCAAAGGAGCTATGGACATAGAAGGCCTGGGGGAGAAGGTGGCGGAGTTGCTGGTGAAGGAAGGCCTCGTTAAAGACGTGGCCGACCTCTACTACCTCAAGCCGGAGCAACTCCTGAAACTGGAGGGCTTCGCCGAGAAGAAGGTGAACAACCTCCTGAAAGCCATAGAAGCTTCCAAGGAGAGACCCTTCTGGCGCGTCCTCACCGCCCTCGGCATAAGGTATGTGGGAGAGGTAGTAGCCCAGACCCTGGCCAAACACTTCCCTTCAATTGATAAACTCATGGCTGCCACCGAAGAAGAACTCATGCAGATTGAGGGCATCGGGCCGAGGATTGCCCGGAGCGTGGTGGACTTCTTCTCCAGGCCTCGCCACAGGGAGATAATTGAGAAGCTCCGCAGGGCCGGCGTCCGGCTGGCGGAAGAGGAAGTGAAGGTGGTGGAGGAAGGGCCGAAGCCTCTGGCCGGCCTCACCTTCGTGATAACCGGGACCCTCTCGGTGCCCAGGGAGGAGTTTGCCGCCCTGATTGAGCGCTACGGAGGCAAGGTCGCCGATGCCGTCACCCGCAAGACCAATTACCTGATCGTGGGTGAAGCCCCCGGCGCCACCAAATACAACCGCGCCCGTGAGCTCGGCATACCCATGATAACCGAGGCGGACGTCCGGAGGATGATTGAGGAGGGGGTGAAGAGTTGAGGGGAAAAGAACGATACGATGTGGTGATCGTGGGGGCAGGGCCAACCGGAATTTTCACCGCCCTCAAGCTTAGCCAGGAAAACCCGTCCCTGCGCATCCTGCTTCTGGACAAAGGCTACGAACTGGAAAAGAGGCACTGCCCTGCCCAGCGCCCCGGAGGAAAGTGCGTCCACTGCAATCCGTGCCACGTCCTCTCGGGCTGGGGAGGAGCAGGGGCCTTCAGCGACGGCAAACTCACCCTCTCCCCCGAAGTGGGAGGGAACCTGGGCGATTACCTCAACGGGGAAAGGCTCCAGGCCATCATTGACGAAGTGGACAGGCTCTACACCCGGTTCGGGGCCAATAGCCCCATCTTCGGGAACAACCCCGATGAGGTGGAGCGCCTCCAGAAGAAGGCAGCGAAGGCCGGCCTCAAACTCCTGGCCATGCCTGTCCGCCACATCGGCACCGAAAACTGCCGGGCGGTCCTCCGCAACATCCAGAAGGAACTCCTCTCCCGGGGCGTGGAGATAAGGATGAAGACCTTCGTCTCCCGCATCCTCACGGAAAACTCCAAGGTCAGGGGCGTGGAGACCGAAAAGGGCGAGGTGATCCAGGCCGACTTCGTCGTCATAGCCCCGGGGAGGGAAGGGGCCTCTTGGCTCACGGACATAGCCAGGGAACTCAACCTCTCCCTGGACCGCAACCCCGTGGACATCGGAGTCAGGGTGGAAGTCCCGGCCGTGGTCATGGAACCGCTGACAAGTGTCCTCTACGAGAGCAAGCTCCTCTACACCTCCAGAGCCTTTGACGACAGAGTCCGCACCTTCTGCATGAACCCCTACGGTGAGGTGGTCCTGGAATACGTGGGGGATGTGATAACCGTCAACGGCCACAGCTACGCCAACCGCAAGACCCTCAACACCAACTTCGCCATCCTGGTGAGCAAACGCTTCACCGAGCCCTTCAAGGACCCCATAGCCTACGGGAAATCCATAGCCCGGCTGGCAAACCTCCTGGGGGGAGGGGTGATCGTCCAGAGGCTCGGCGACCTGGAACAGGGACGCCGCTCGACCCCGGAGAGGCTTTCCCGCAGCATTGTGACTCCAACCCTCAAGGATGCGACCCCCGGCGACCTGGGCCTCGTGCTCCCTTACCGGTATCTGGTGGACATCTTGGAGATGCTCAGGGCCATGGACGAGCTCGTCCCCGGGGTCTACTCGCCCCATACCCTCCTCTACGGCGTGGAGGTTAAGTTCTACTCCTCCCGCCTCAAGCTCACCCCCTCCCTTGAGACCGAGGTCAAGAACCTGTTTGCGGCAGGGGATGGAGCCGGGGTGACCAGGGGGTTGGTCCAGGCTTCAGCCTCGGGCCTTGTCGTGGCCGAGGAGATACTCCGAAGGGCTGGATAACCGTGACCGCGAAGGAAAACCTCACCCCAATGCTCAGGCAATACCGCCAGCTGAAGGCGGCCTACCCCGATGCCATCCTCCTCTTCCGCCTGGGCGATTTCTACGAGATGTTCGACGAGGATGCCAGAATCGCCTCCAGGGAGCTGGAACTTGTCCTCACCTCCAGGCGCTTCTCCAAGACCGTCAAGCTCCCCATGTGCGGAATCCCCTACCACCAGCTCACCACCTACATCGGAAGGCTCATAGAGAAAGGCTACAAGATCGCCATAGCCGAGCAGATGGAGGAGCCGGGCAAAGGCAAGCGCCTGGTGAGGAGGGAGATCATCCGTGTGATAACCCCGGGGACGGTTGTGGAGGAAGGGCTCCTGCCCGACAAAGAGGAGAACTTCCTGGCAGCTATCTTCCGGGGCGATGGGGGCTACGGCCTGGCGGTAATGGAGCTTTCCACCGGGGACTTCTCGGCCACCCAGGTTGAAGGGGCCGATGCACTGGATTCCCTCCTGGAGGAACTGGAACGCCTCCGCCCGAGCGAATACGTCCTGCCTCCTTCCCTGGCATCCGATGAAGCTTTCACCTCGCGCCTCCTGAGCATAAGGAAAGCACGCCTTTCCCCTCAGATGGAAGAAACCTTCTCCCTGGCCTCGGCACAGGAGAGCCTCTCATCTCACCTCACCTCAATCCCGGAAGAACTGAAAACCTCACCCCTGGCCTTGAGGGCAGCGGGTGCCCTCCTCCGCTACCTCAAGGATAACCAGCTTTCGGACCTGGAACACGTCAGGACCATCCGGGTCTACAGCCTCTCGGCCTACATGAACCTGGACGCCATCACCTGCCGCAACCTGGAGTTGCTCAAAACCCTGCGCGAAGGGGAAACCCAGGGCTCCCTCTTCTGGGTGCTGGACCACACCTGCACAGCCATGGGGGCCAGACTCCTCAAGCGTTGGATCACCAGGCCCCTCGTGGATCCGGAAGCTATAAAGGCGAGGCTCGATGCAGTGGAGAACCTCACCCGGGACCACCTTCTCAGGGCCGACCTGCGTTCCCTGCTTGACGGCCTCTACGATGTGGAGAGGCTGGTGGGGAGAATAGGGTTCGGGAGCGCCAACGCCAGGGACCTGGTGGGGCTGAGGCGCTCCCTGGAGAGGATACCGCCGATAAAAGAGGTGCTGAGCAGGGCCGAGGCCCCCCTCCTGCGCGAACTCAACCAGGCCCTTGACCCCCTCCAGGATGTGGCCAGCCTCATCCGCAACGCCCTGGTGGATAACCCGCCGATCCTGGTCAGAGAAGGGGGCCTAATACGCCCTGGATACAGCCGGGAGCTGGATTCCCTGCGCCGGGAGATCGCCTCGGGCAAGGCGTGGCTGGCGGAATACGAGGCCAGAGAGAGGGAGAGGACCGGGATCAAGAACCTCCGCATCCGCTACAACGAAGTCTTCGGCTTCTTCATTGAGGTGACCAGGAGCTACCTCCACCTCGTCCCGCCCGATTACGAGCGCAAAGCCACCATCTCCGGAGCCGAGCGCTTCATCACCCCCGAACTCAAGGCCAAAGAGAGCGAAATCCTGGCCGCCCAGGACAAAGCCAGGGAACTTGAATACGAACTCTTCGTCAGGCTGAGGAGGGAAGTGGCCTCCCGGATGGATCGGCTCCAGCAGGCCGGCCGCATTTTGGCCCAGCTTGACGTCCTCTGCTCCCTGGCCGAAGCTGCAGCCCGCTACGGTTACACCAGACCCACGGTGGATGAGAGCACGGTGATAAGCATAAAGGAGGGACGCCACCCCGTCGTGGAGAGGATGATGCCCGAAGGGGAGCCCTTTGTCCCCAACGATGCTTTCCTGGGAGGTGATGGGGATAGGCTCCTCATAATAACCGGGCCAAACATGAGCGGGAAAAGCGTTTATGTCCGCCAGGTGGCCCTCATCACCCTGATGGCCCAGATGGGGAGCTTCGTCCCGGCCAGGGAAGCCCGCATAGGCATCGTGGACAAAATCTTCACCCGCATAGGCGCAACGGACGAAATTGCGCGAGGGCGCTCCACTTTCCTTGTGGAGATGGGGGAAACAGCCCACATCCTCCACAACGCCACCCCGAGAAGCCTCATAATCTTAGACGAGGTGGGGCGAGGCACCAGCACCTACGACGGTATGAGCATAGCCTGGGCCGTGGCCGAATACATCCACAATCGGATAAAAGCCCGCACCCTCTTCGCCACCCACTACCACGAGCTTGTGGAGCTGGAAAAGCACCTGGAAGGAGCCCGGAACTACAGCCTGGCCGTCGCAGAAGAAGGTGGGAAGATAATCTTCCTGAGGAGAGTGGTCAGGGGTGGAGCCGGCAAGAGCTACGGGATACAGGTGGCCAGGCTGGCCGGCCTCCCTGAGGAAGTGACGGAAAGGGCGATGGAAATTCTGGAGAAAGTGGAGAAAGGCCGGGCACCCCAGCCCCCAGCTTTCCGGGAAATCGCCCCCAAACCCGAAAGCTTCGTCCTGCCCACCACCGATGAGGCTGTATGGGAAGTGGTGAGGGAAATTTTCCGGGTGGACATCGCCAACCTGACCCCGGTCCAGGCCCTCGTCCTCCTCAACGAACTGCAGAGGAGGCTCAGGGGTAATCCCGGAAAATGACCTTTCCCCCCGCCCACTCAACCCCTGAGACGGGACCGCTGACCCCAACGAGCATCTGGAGGATCTTCCGGAATCTATCCGGTTCCCCCGAGGTGAAGAAGGTGTAACGGCCTTCCCTTCCTCCTTCCCTCAGGAGCCAGCGCTCCTCCAGCACCCTCTTGACCTGGCGGGCCACCGCTTCGGATGGATCCACTATGGTCACTCCGGGGCCGACCACTTTCTCCAAGGTTTCCCGCAGGAACGGGTAATGAGTGCAGCCCAGGAC
Source organism: Anaerolineae bacterium (assembly GCA_034431695.1). Lineage (GTDB taxonomy): Bacteria > Chloroflexota > Anaerolineae > SpSt-600 > SpSt-600 > SpSt-600. Next base: position 7,102 of record DAOUCW010000161.1, read on the forward strand.
CAGAACATCAATCCCTTCCCTGAGCAGGGGCTCAAGCTGCTCCCTAACCCTGGCCTCGGCCTCCTGGCCGTTGAGGAGGCCCTCCTCCACCATTTCCACCAGCCCCGGGCAGGCCCTCGTGTGGATCTCAACCCCCTGCCCGAACCTCTCCACAAGCCTCCTGAAGAGAAGCCCCTGGAAGGTGGCCTTCGTGGCTATGACCCCGATTTTCCCCTTTTTCGTGAGGCTCACGGCCGGCTTCACCGCCGGCTCCATCCCGACTATGGGGATGGAGAAGCGCTCCCTGAGGTGGTAGAGGGCAGCGGCAGAGGCCGTGTTGCAGGCCACCACCACAACTTTGGCCCCTCTATCCACCAGGAACTCCGTAATTCCCTCGGAGAAGGCCTTTACCTCTTCAAGGGAGCGCTCACCGTAGGGCAGGTGGGCAGAATCGGCAAAATAGAGGATGTCTTCGGAAGGGAGCAGACGGGCCACTTCCCGCCAGACCGAAAGCCCTCCTACTCCCGAGTCAAAGATCCCTATGGGGTCATCCTTTGCAGGCAACGGCCACCTCCTCAGCCTGCAGGATCAGGCTTTCCGGCGCAGCGTCCTGTAGTGTATGGCCTCGCCGTAGGAAGCCGCTTTCGCTGCCTCCATCACCGCTTCGGAGAGGGAGGGATGGGGGTGCACCGTCCAGGCCACCTCCTGGGCTTTCAGCTTCAGGCGCACTGCCAGAGCCAGCTCGCCTATCAGTTCACCGGCCAGGGGTCCCATTATGTGGGCACCCAGAAGTTTCCCCGAACCCTTCTCGTAAACGAGCTTGACCAGCCCCTCGGCTGAATCCATAGCCCAGGCCCTGGCGTTGGCCGTGAAGGGGAAAGTGGCCACCTCGTAATCCGCACCCACCTCCCTGGCCGCCTCCTCCGTCAGCCCAACCCCGGCGATTTCCGGGGAAGTGTAAATGCAATAGGGTATGGCGCTGTAATCGGGGACCCGGCTGTGGCCGAGAGCGTTTTCAACGGCTATTTCCCCCTCGTAAGAAGCCTTGTGAGCCATCAGCGCTCCACCGACGCAATCTCCGGCTGCGTAAATATGCGAGACCGAGGTCCGCAGGTATCCATCTACCTTGACGCCCCCCCTTTCCACTTTCACCCCGATGCCTTCAAGGTTGAGGCCCCGGGTGTGCGGTCGCCTGCCAACAGCCAGGATTACTTTATCGGCCAGGAAATGGAGCGGCTTCTCGCCGCTGCAGATCACCCTGAGCTTATCTCCTTCTCGCTCGATCGCCTCTACTTTCACCGAAGTCAAAACTTCAACCCCTCGCTTCCTCATAATGGCGAGGAACCTGGAGGCAATGGCTCCATCGGCCGGAGGGAGGATGCGGGGAAGAAGCTCAAGCACCGTTACCTTACTGCCCAGGCTGCTGTAGAGGGTGGCTAATTCCATGCCTATGACACCTGCTCCGACAATCACCAGGGACGGAGGCACGCTCTCCAGCCTGGTTATCTCATCGGAATCCACGACGCCTGGCAGGTCTGCTCCGGGAATCGGAGGGACAACGGGCTCCGAACCTGTAGCGATGAGGAAGTTGCGAGCCCTGATGCGCTTCTCCCCCTCGGCTGTGGTTACCTTCAGGGTAAAGGGGTCAAGGAAAGAGGCCTCCCCATGGAAGACCGGTATGTTGTAGCTCTTGAGGATGGTTTCAACCCCTTTCACCATCCTCTCCACATTCCTGTCCCTGAACCCCCTCAGGCTTTCAAGGTCAAACCCTTCAAAGCTAACTCTGACCCCCCAGCCGGGGGCTTTCCGGGCTGATTCGGCTGCTTCGGCAGCGTGGAGGAGGGCTTTGGAAGGGATGCACCCGCGGTTGAGGCAAGTCCCTCCGACCCGATCCCTTTCGGCCAGGGCCACTCTGGCCCCTAACTGGGCTGCCCTTATAGCCCCTACATAACCTGCCGGCCCGGCTCCAACCACTGCCAGGTCGAACTCCAGCTCCTCCATAGAAATCGGGCGCGGGGAAATGCGCCCTTTCACCTCCTTTCTTTTGCGTTAAAATAAACCCTAAGAGTTATAATCAGGTTTGGTGATGAAAGCAAGATGAAGCTGGCTTACCAATATCGCCTTAAGCCTAACAAAACCCAGGAAAGGCGTTTGACGGCTCTCCTTACGGTCGCCTGTCGCCTTTACAACGAGGCTCTCGCCGAAAGAAAAAAAGCCTGGGAACAGGAAAAGCGAACTTTGACCTACCTTGAGCAAGCAAGGAAGCTGACGGAGTTGAGGAAGACGGATAAGGAAATCGCTCTCCTCAATTTCAGCGCCGCCCA
>DAOUCW010000162.1:0-5412 GCA_034431695.1 Anaerolineae bacterium
AGGGTGAGGGCCGCAGACCGGACAGGCATTCGGCTGGGCGTGGAAGCGGCGGTCGGCAGGGTTGTGGTATTCGGCGGCGCAATCGGGGCACATGGTGAAGATGCTCATGGAGGTATTGGGCCGGTCGTAGGGCAGGGAGCGAATTATGGTGAAACGGGGGCCGCAGTTGCTGCAGTTGGTGAAGGGATACCGGTAACGGCGGTCGGTGGGGTTGAAAATTTCGGCCAGGCAATCGGGACAGGTGGCGATGTCGGGCAGGACCAGGACGGTCTTTTCCCCCTGCTCCATGCTGTGGCGGATTTCAAAGGTGGTGTAGCCTGCGGGTTCGAGCCAGGTTGTCCTGATGGTCTGGATCATTGCCCTCGGGGGTTTCTCGGCGGGCAGTCTCCTCAGGAATTCTTCCAGGGCTGTTGTTTCCCCTTCAACCTCAATGAGAACGCCCCTGGTATCGTTCACAACCCAGCCGGTGAGTTTGAGGTCGGTGGCGAGGCGGTAGACGAAGGGGCGGAACCCAACCCCCTGGACTGCCCCTTTGATCTCTACGAGAAGGCGCTTCTTACTTTCTCCATCAGCCATCCCATCCACTCCTCAAACCCTTCTCCCGTCCTGCAGGAGAGGGGGAAAATGGGTGCATCGGGGTTCACCATGAAAACCCCTCGCCGGAAATATTCCAGGTCAAAATCCACGAAGGGGAGGAGGTCAATCTTGTTCAGGACCACGGCATCGGCCACGGCGAAGATGTCGGGATACTTGTAGGGCTTATCCTTGCCTTCGGGGACGCTTGAAATTACGATGTTGAGGTGGGTGCCGAGGGAGAAGTAGGCGGGGCACACGAGGTTCCCCACGTTTTCCACGAAGAGCAGGTTTATTTCGGTCAGGGGAAGCTGGCTCAAAGCCGAGCGGACCATGGGGGCATCCAGGTGGCAGCCTCCCCCGGTGTTTATCTGGGTCACCGGGATCCCCCTGGAGGCTATGAGCTGGGCATCCAGACTGGAAGCCACATCGCCCTCAATGACGCCCACCTTTACCCATTCGGGGAGGCGTTCCACTGTGGCCAGGATGAAGCTCGTTTTTCCGGCCCCTGGCGAGGCCATGAGGTTGAGGGAGAAAATGCGGCCCGAATCAAGCAGCCCTCTGTTCTCCAGGGCTACCTGGTCGTTAGCGCTCAGAAGCTCCTTCATGATTGAGACCTTCATCTTCCCTCCCGCGTCGGGTTGGGATAATTATAGCACACTGCTCCGGTAGCATTCAAGCACCTCGGGTGGAGAATTTGCCTCCGAGGCTTTTCGGTGGTATAATTTGATTAGCTGAATACAGGAGGCCTTGAAGCCTCCGGGCCAGCAAGAGGGCTCGGGGGCTTTTTACTTTTCAGGGGAGGTGAGCCATGGCCAGAAGCACGACTCCGGAGGAGGTGCTGCGCCGGGTTGAGGAGGAGGAAATAAAGTTCATAGTGCTCCAGTTCACCGATATAACCGGCTCGGTGAAAAGCGCCACGATCCCGGCAAAGCGCCTTGAGGAGACCTTTGAGCGAGGAGTATGGTTTGACGGCTCTTCGGTGGAAGGTTTCGCCCGCATATACGAGAGCGACATGCTCCTCATTCCCGACCCCTCCACCTTCTGCGTCCTGCCCTGGGAGCCGGAGAACATGCGCAAGGCTCGCCTGATATGCGATGTTTACACCCCCGATTACAGGCCCTTTGAGGGCGATCCCCGCTACATCCTCAAGAGGGCTATCCAGAGGGCCAGGGATATGGGCTACACTTACAACGTGGGTGCCGAAATTGAGTTCTTCCTCTTCAAGATGGACGAAGTCCCAAGGCCCCAGCCGGTCCCTCACGATGTCGGAGGATATTTTGACTTCTCGCCGAGGGATCAGGCTGCAGTGGTTCGCTCCGAAGTAATCTGCCTGCTACAGGCCATGGGGATTGAGATAGAAATGGACCACCATGAGTGCTCCCCCGGACAGCACGAAGTTGATATAAAATACTCCGATGCTCTCACCGCCGCCGATAACGTGATCACGGCCAAATATGTGATAAAGGCCGTGGCCCAGGCCCACAACCTGCACGCTTCCTTCATGCCCAAGCCCATCTTCGGGATAAACGGTTCGGGGATGCACACTCACCAGAGCCTCTTCACCCAGGATGGGCGCAACGCTTTCCACGACCCCCAGGATAAGTATGGGCTATCAAAGCTGGCTTACCATTTCATAGCCGGTCAGCTGGAGCATGCCAGGGCGATGGCGGCGGTCCTGGCTCCCACCGTCAACTCTTACAAGCGGCTCGTCCCCGGATACGAAGCGCCCGTTTACATATGCTGGGGGAGGATAAACCGCTCGGCCCTGATAAGGGTTCCGGCTTTCCCGAAGAGGAAGGAGAATTCCACCAGGATAGAACTCCGCTGCCCCGATCCGAGTTGCAACCCTTACCTCGCCTTTGCCGTAATGCTCCACGCCGGGCTTGAAGGGGTTGAAAGGGAGCTGTGGCCGCCGGATCCCGTGGAGGAAGATGTCTACCACTTTGATGATGCTCGCCTCAGAGAGCTATACATCCTGACTCTTCCCGGCTCCCTCGCCGAAGCTCTGAACGAGATGGAGAAGAGCGAACTCGTGAGGAAAGCTCTCGGGGAGCACACCTTCAGGCGCTTCCTTGAGGCGAAGCGGAAGGAGTGGGACGAATACCGGATAAGGGTGACCGACTGGGAACTCAACAGGTATTTCTTCACCCTCTGAAGCAGGGTTTCCGGTCACTCCTGCTCAAGCTTCTTTATCAGGCCCTGAATGTATTCCATCAGGCGGGAGTCATCGCTGCGCCCGTAGAGGAGCCTGGCGGCGGGTTCAGGATTGAGGGGTTCTTTCAGGTTGCGGTAGATAATCCGTAAAAGGCCCAGATCGCAGTGCTCGAGCAGATCCCCCCCGGAACGGATGCCCTCTTTCAGGAAAGCGGGCCGATCCCAGAGCGGCGGTCCTTCCTGACCGTAGGGTGGATTGAAATCAAAGCAGTAAGTGTGGAACAACTGGTGGACCACTTCGGTGACCACGCCCTGGGGGACTTCGGGGTGGCGTTGCTGGTAATACTCCCGGAGCTTTTCCCCGAGAGCGTTCAGGGAAAGGCCCGGATTTTGCCGCATGAGCTTGTGAACTTCAAGGATCACCCAGGGGCGGTGTGGATTTGAACTCATCCGAACTTTGGGGGACAGGGCTTTTATGTAGCGGCTGACTTCATCGTGTTCGGAAGGGGGAGGCCCCTTTTCCCTCAGGTCTTCGTAGTAAATGAACTCATCGCAGGCGGCTATGAGGGAGGCAGCGCTGGTATTACGCACTCCAATCCCAACCACGAATTTCCCATACCGGTGCAGGAAGTGGACGAGTTCGGTGAAATCCCCATCGCCGGAAACGAGGACTATGTGGGTTAGCGGTGGGGTCCCGGTTGCCACAGTGCTCACCACATCAATGGTGAGGCGTATATCGGAAGCGTTTTTGCTGCGACCGCCAACGTGGACCTGCTCAATGCCCAGGGTGTAGAGCTCTCTCTGCTGCTGGCAGGTGCTCCAGTCCGCATAGGCCCGCCGGATGATGACCCGCCCGTAGCGTTCTGCGGCTTCCAGGATCTTCTGCAGCCGGAGAGGCTCGTTCAATTGTTCCTCTACGCTGCGGGATATGTTCTCGTAGTCAATAAAAAGGGCAACCAGACCCTCGCTCATACACTCCCTCCCGGATATATTTTAGCGCAATTTGCGGAAAAAGGTGTTTTCAGATTGAGGCCGAGGGGGTATACGGGGCCTGATTTTCCCTGAGGATCACTTTGCCTGAATAGCCGTCAACAGTAATAATCTGGCCGGTCCGGAGGGCGGAGGTAGCCCCCCTTATGCCCGTCACCGCAGGTATGCCGTATTCCCTGGCCACTACTGCGCCGTGGGAGAGTTGCCCACCAACCTCCATCACCAGCCCCTTTATCCGGTTGAAAACCACCGTCCATCCGGGGTCTATCGCTCTCACGACCAGGATCTCGCCCGTTTCCACTTTTTCCAGTTCCGAAGGGGTCAGGACGATTCTGGCCGGGCCGGAGGCTATCCCCGGGCTGACTGCGACCCCTTCCCAGCTAACCCTTTCTTCAAGGGGTTTGTCCCCCTTCAGGAAGAGGGGGTAAGAGAGGGCCGGATCCATCCTCTCAAGCTCCTCAAATACTCTGCGCCTGGCTTCGGCCAGGGCCTCCGGCACCTGACCTCCGAAGCATGCCTCTTTCAGTTCATCCCAGGTGAGGAAGAAGACGAGGGATGATTCCCGGATTTTGCCCTGTTTCTCCAGGACCTCTCCCATTCTCAGGGCCAGCCTGCGCATGAAAGCCAGGATTTCCTGCCAGTGGAATCGCTGCTCTTCTCTCAGGAGGGCATAGGGCCTGGCGAGCGCCAGGAGAAAACCGAGCAGAAGCCTCCTCACGGGGTCTCTGAAGGCCGGGAGGCGAGGCCTTTCCCCCCTGAATTCGGATCCGGAGGATGGGGCCAGTTTGAGGATTTGCTCGGGCCTTTCGGCGAAGGTGGGCCTGTAAATGTCCAGGGAGAAGGAGCGGTGTCCGTGGATCTGGAGGAACTGCTTCAGGGCTTCTTCCCGGCTGGGGCTATCCAGGGCTTCCCTGAGGGCACGCCCCATTTCCGCCGTCTTTGTGGAAAGATCTGCCAGGAGTCCGGAAGCGACTTTTGAGGCTTCCCCGGGTTTGAGCCAGAGCCTGAGGAAGAGCTTGAGGAGCCCGTAACTTATATCGGCCCAGGTCAGACTCCAGCGGTGGATTGAGAGGAGGCGACGGTTGAGGGCTTGCGCCCTCTCCATGAGATCCCACATCCCGGGCAGATCCTCAGGCGCAAGGGAGTGCAAACCCGAATGAAGGGAGGCCAGTTCTCTCCGGTGGAACGAGGTGTAGCGTTTCCAGAGGATGCAATTGAGAGGCGACCAGTTCAGGGGGTCCTGGAAGAAGTGGCAGAGGAGCGACAGGGGGAAAGAGAGGGGGAGTGAAACTTCTTTCCGGATGGAGGCATCCCTGTTCGGGAAATAGCCTCTGGCTCCCTCCGGAAGCAGCCAGTCGGGGAAGGGCCTGTAGATGGCCTGGAAGATGGCCAGGTTCACGTATGGCCGGCCGAAGTAGAGCCGGGTGACCCTGAGCTTTTCAGCGTTGCGGAATCCCATGTAGCGCAGGGGGTCCCTGAAAGCCAGTTCCTCCACCAGGGGCCTTATTATGCTCCAACCCAGAGGCGATAGGGGCTCGGAAAAGCGCTCGTTGAAGAACCCGCTGGTCCAGGTCTCTTCTCCTCCGGGCTCGGTGAAGTAACGCCACGCTCTCTGCCGCAGCGTCGCTTCTACTGTGAGGGGTCTTGCCTGGAGGAGGAAGAGCTTTTCCCCCTTGCAGCACCATTCCACGT
>DAOUCW010000163.1:0-3304 GCA_034431695.1 Anaerolineae bacterium
GTGTATAAGGCCTGCGGCGTGGAAGAGGACCGCCCCGGCCTCAAAGGCGAGCAGGGCGAAAGCCGTGCGGAGGAAATAAGCTATGTCGCCCAGGGAAGCCTCAGGGTGCGCCCTCAACCTGGCACGCCTCTCACCAGGGGCGATCTCCCCCTCAAACCCCGGAACTTCAAGAAGGCAGAGGCCGTCCCGGAAGCGGGGGAAAGCGGTGAAGAGAGGCTCCTGGGGTGGAGTTAGATCGCCATTCTCCTCCAGAATTACAGCCCATTCAGGGGAGCAGCCAGACCACCGATCCCATGCTTTCATGAAAGGCTTTACCCAGCAGGACGGTCCCTCAATGCCGAGGGAAACGCCTCCTATCTCCAAGACCCAATTCGTTATGGACTTTTCTTTCTCCACTCCGATACCCCTTGTGGTTGCCCTCAAGTCTTTCACCAAGACTTTGACCTTTGTGGGGAAAAAGGCCAAACTGGAAGAGCGAGAAACTTTTGCCTTCCCATCTGTACAAGAAGGCGCCCCCCTTCCCACGCTATGTGAAACCAATTGCAAAGGTACCAGAACCATAGCAGCTTTGGGCGATAGCACCAGCGGACGAAAGCTGGAGAAGGAAACAGAAGGGAACGCATAAAGCTGAGCTTGCCATGCCAATCCAAGATCCAGAGCATTTTCCAGGCTTTCTCACTCTTCCGGCGGGCAAAGGTTTTGCGCTCCAAGAGCTTAAGCATGCTCTTATCCTTCTCGTTCTTAAGCGTTTGAATGGTTCCCTCGGGGAAGGAAGTGCCGAAGAGCTGGGAACACCTCTCAAAGGTCCTCGCCACTGCAACTGCCCAGCGGAAAGCGATGGCCTTCGTGGCCAATTCCTCCCAGTTGATGCGTTCCCCCTCCCTTTCCACCAGCAGGTGGATATCGTAGAGCCATTTGGGATCGAGCTCCCCCTCGCCGTGCTCAAGCATTGCGTGGGTGGCCAGGTAAAGGAGATGGCCTGTTGGATCCAGCATCAGGAATGGGGATGGGAAGGGCAATGGCAGCGGTTCTGTGTGGGCCCAGAACCAGGCCATATCGGGAGCATAGCGGCTGTGCCCACCGGCCAGGAGGTTCCAGTGAAGCTCCAGGGCTATTGGAACGCTTTCTTTCGCGAAGATGCAGTGAAAGGGCATAGATTTCCTGCGGCCAGGGGCCGCTATTGGGCTTACCTCTTTATAACCCAGGGCCTGGATGCGGGCTGCTGCTTCCTCCAGGCGTTCTTCAGGCACAAGCAAATCTAAATCATTAATGGGCCGGAGGGAACGATCGGGATAGAGCGTGAAAGCGAGGGCGCCGCCCTTCAGGACCACGGCGGGTATAGAGGGAGGCCGGGAGAAAACCTCCCCGAGCCTCTTCAGTTCCTCCAGAGCTATGGAATTCACCGCTGCCGTGCGCCAGATATGCTCTTTGCCCATAAAGTCAACTCCGCCGCTTCTGCCCTCTGAGGGCTAAACCGCCGAGCCCGGGTCATCTCCCCCCTCCGCTATAGCTCCAGGACCTTCTGCTCAAGGACTTCCATCAGCGCTGACGCCAATTCCAGCACTTCCTTGGCATCCTCATCTCTGAAGGAAATCCCCGGCCTGTAGCGAGCTTCGTTTAGGAGTTTCAGAGCCCTGTTCAACCTGCGTCCCAGTTCAGGGTCCACTTCCCCGGTTTTCCCGTAAAGTTGTCCGAAAAGGCTGACTAATCCTACCTGGCTTCCGGGCAAATCATCCTGCTTAAGGAGAATTAGAGCCTTGGCAGCCAGTTCCGCAGCATTGTAGGCAGCATCTATGGCCAGTCTGATCCTGCCCCTTTCCAGAACCTCTCCGGCCGATTCCAGATATTCCCTTGCCAGCGAAACTATATCCCTCACCAGAGCCTTTTTGATTTCTTCCTTTTCCATTGAGTAGACCTCCACACCGTGGCTCACTGCGTTGAACAGAAAATAATCCTGAACGGGGTAGAATTGATGGATGCTGGATATCACCACTTCTACAGGGACGTTGTTCTCGCTCATAAATTCGTAAACCCTGTCCAGAAGAGCGTTTTCAACATCCTTTCCATCCAGGGTGACTATCAGTATGTCTATATCAGAAGCAGGGGAAGCGGCTTTTTTAGCGTAGCTGCCGAAAAGGATGATTTTGGCGATTTTCTCCCCACTATCACTGCCAAGCAGGTATTCCTTCAAATTGTGGAGAAGGGTCTCCAGGTCATAAGGGCCCATTGTTTGCATAACATCGTTACCCCAGAGCAAGGGGGATTTCTCCCTTTTCACACCGCAGCGTGGCTTTGATCACCTGGGAGAGAAACTCACTGGCATCAAGGATCTCCAACAGCACCAGGCGACCGGTTGCCGTAAAGTGGGCGATGAGCGGCCCTGCCTGCTCGGTGTGGTCAATGACCTCTCCAGGGGCGACCTCAATCATCATAACGCTCCCTTTGCCGGGTGACCTCAAAGCCGTGTCGTTTGAGCACTTCAAATCAGCATGGCGGATGTAAACAATGCCAGGCAAATTTTACCTCCCTTTGTGATTTCTGTCCGGTAACTTCTTCGCTCCTGAAGGCCCCTTTTCTGGAGGACGAGACTCTACCCTCAGCTCTGCTGCAGGGAGAAGGCCTCTCCAACAAGTTTGCATATTGTCCGGCCAAGGCCTGGTGGATGCAGCGAGTTTTCTCATCCCGCCAGCGACTCCTGCCCCTATTTTACGCCAGCGGGAGCGAGCGTCAAGATGCCGTCTGATAGATACTAATTCCTTGAGAGAGCTGCCACAAGCCCCAGGGCATACCAGAAAGCCACCGCCGGCTTGGAACCCAGGGCCAGGGCATCTGTCAGGCCGTAAACGTGCAGCGCCACCAGCCCTCCCGCCAGACCCAGGGCCAGAGCTCTCCCCTCACCTCCCCTCTGGGCCACCCTCCAGCAGAGCGCCAGCGCAATGCCTGAAATCGCCAGATACGCCACCAGCCCCGGAATCCCCAGGTCCAGCGCGGTCTGGAGGAAAATGTTGTGGGCATGGCCGATATCCGTATCCGGTGGGACGGTGAAGAGCGGATACAGGACGGGCACCACCCGGCGGAAGGCACCCAGCCCGCAGCCGGTGAAGGGAAAGTCCTGAACCCCATAGAGTGCCCGACTCCAGATCTCCACCCGGTCCTCCAGCGTGATGCTCCCCACCACCTCCTCCACCGGGCTGGCAGCCTCCTTCCCGAAGAGGCTTTCCCCCAGCGTCCGGGGACCCAGGTAGAAGATAACCCCCATCACCGTTAGAACCGCCAGGACGGGCAAGGCAGCCCCTGTCTCTTA
>DAOUCW010000164.1:0-8658 GCA_034431695.1 Anaerolineae bacterium
GACCTCAGGCACCGTTGCCGTCAGCCGGTTCAGCCGCTCTTCCAGTCGCTCCACCCGGGTCCGGAGTTCCAGCAATTCCAGTTCTATTGTCCGCATCCTCCCGCTCCTTTCCTGTCCCATTATACCACCGGCCCGTGCCAGAAGCAATCCAAGTTGTCTGGAGGAGGTCCTATGCTTATAGAGAAATACGAGCTGGAGGTCTTCACACCGCCCTGTGAGCCGGGGGCGGAACGGTTCAGCGCGATCGCTCGCTTGCCCAACGACATCCGCGAGGTCTTCCCATACCTCAACGCTGTCCTGCGCGGCGCTATATACGAACCATCGGTCCCATCGGTGCGGTGGACCAAGGCCGGCCACTATGTCGTCTTCCAGCCCACGCAGATTGCCGTCAGCAATGTGGAGGACCGGGATGCGGCGATTAAGGAAATAGAGGGCATCATTGCTCTGGTCAACCGGATCTGGGAGCAGCGGGATCAGATTGAACCCAGCTACGAAGTCCGCCGTCGTCCCACCGGGCTGGAAGTCTACAAACTCCTGCCGCGCACCAACTGCAAGGCCTGTGGCGAAGCTTCCTGCTTTGCCTTCGCCAACCGCCTGGCCGCCGGGCAGGTCCAGTTGGAGGCCTGCAGGCCGCTCTTTGAGGACCCGCAGTATGCGCAGCAACGGGAAAAACTTGCCGCCATGCTTGATGTGGACCTGCCCGCCATCGGGCCGAAAAAGCGGTGAAATCTTCGCCGGATCGGAGCGCTTCCAGGCCCGCGCCTGGATTAGAAGATTGTAACCGGAAGCCGAAGGCGATTCGGCTGCCGGGCATTGGTCTGCGGGCGCTGATGTTTCTGGAGTTCGTTATACGGTGCAACCTGTGTTGTAGTGCCTGCGGGAGGCCTTTGTGTTTGTTCCCATCCCGCGCGAATTAACCCCCTGGGCTTTGAAGCGCCGCAGTTCGCAACGGAGATGGCTTTATATTTTCCCCTAAAATCCGCTCAATTTGCGTTTTGGTGGAAAAGACCGTATAATGCTGGAAAAATAAAGGGCAAAGGAGGTCAAGATGTTAACCGTGAAGGAGCTGCTTGGGATAGAACCTGCTGCCTTCTTCTCCCGGGTGGAGGCCCTCGTCTACATCCAGTTGACCCAGCTTCAGGCTGCCAAAAGCCCGAAGGCTTTCCGGGATCTTCTGGCTTCTTACCTGCCCTCGCGATGGGCAATAGCTTCCGGTTTCGTGCTGCCTCTCAAGGCCACCCCCGAAACCATCAAAGCCACCCCCCACCTTGATTTCATCCTATACGATTCCTTCCTCTATGCCCCCATGTATAAAGCCGACGATAACTGGGTCCTGCCGATGGAAGGGGTCATAGCGGTGGGGGAGATAATCCCGGTGCTCATCCCGAGGATCATGGAGAATTCCCTCAGGGCTCTGGCAGCAATAAAGAGCATGAACCCAAATATAAAAACATACGTCATAGCTTTCAGGCCCAGCGCCAGGGAATCCACCCTCCGCAAGAAGCTCAACCCCGCCGTCTCCGGCTACAAGATGGAGCTCATGCCCGATGTTATCTGCGCTTTCGGAGGGATGTATATAGAAAAGAGGGGCCAGGAATACTTCAGGTTTGAGAGCCTGGAAGATGAGTTCGCCCTCTTCTACCACAGGATCCTGAAGGATATAATTGCCAGGGGCGGGAACCAGGAGCTCATCCTGGGGCTGGAGGAACTCGAGGAAAGGGCATCCTACAAGCTCTTCTGAGGTGGAGATGCGAGTCCTGCTCATCAACCCACCTTACAATATACCCATTGAGACCAGGGCTTCCCCTCCCCTCGGGCTCGCTTACCTCGTCGCTATATCAGAGCGCCGAGGGGATGAGGTTAGAGTCTGGGATGGGGAGGTGGACCCTGAGCCTCTGGAGAAAATCCTGGAAGAGTTCAGGCCCGAGGTGGTCGGGATAACCGCCACCACCGTGCAGATAAAGATGGCCTGGAAGACGGCCGAAAGGGTCAAGAAAGTTCTGGATGTCCCTATCGTGCTCGGCGGGGTCCACCCCACTCTGATGCCGGAGGAATCCATATCCCATCCGGCCGTAGACATAGTGGTGAGGGGAGAGGGGGAACTGACCTGGCAGGAGCTGACCTCAGCCCTGGAGGAGGGCTTTAACCCCGATGCCCTGAGGAAGATCCTGGGGTTAACCTTCCGCACCCCTTCCGGGGAGATCGTTTCCACACCGGACAGGCCCGTAATCATGGACCTGGATTCTCTGCCCTTCCCCTCTTACCGCCCGTTCAAGATGCACCTTTACACCAACCTCCAGCCCACTATAGATCACCTGCCCAGGGGGCGGAGCTTTCCGATAATGACCTCAAGGGGATGCCCTTACCGTTGCTCATACTGCAGCCAGATAAGCCCCCGCCGCTGGAGGATGCGCTCCCCGGAGAACGTCCTGGCCGAGTGGCGCTGGCTCGTCAGGGAGATGGGCGCCCTGGAGATAGGCGTCCTGGACGATACTTTCAACGTTGACAGGGAGAGAGTCATCCGGATCTGCGATCTCCTGATAAAGGAGAAGCTGAACCATGTCCCCTGGATAATGATAAACGGGATAAGGGCGAACCTGGTGGATAAGGAGCTCCTCCGGAAGATGCGGGAGGCCGGCTGCATCCGGGTTGCCTTCGGGGTGGAGAGCGGCGACCAGCGTATCCTGGACGAGGTCATCCACAAGCAGTTAACCCTGGAGCAGGTGAGGAATGCCTTCAGATGGGCAAAGGAAGTGGGGATGGAGACCATCGGCTTCTTCATCATAGGGCTCCCCGGCGAGACGGAGGAAACTATGGAGAAGACCATCCGCTTCGCCATAGAGCTCGATCCTCTGGTGGCCAACTTCTCCATAGCCACCCCCTTCCCCGGAACCGAAATGTATGAGGTGGTGAAGAGGGAGGGGAAGCTCCTCATCAGGGATTGGGATGACTTTGCCTTCTTTGAGGGCAAGGCTCACTTTGAAATGCCCGGCATGCCGGCGGAACTTGTGGAGAGGAAGTGGAGGGAGGCCTACCGGCGTTTCTACCTCCGCCCCAGACGCATCCTCAAAACTCTCACCCGGAAGCGCACGTGGCTCGATCTGCCCAGGACTGTAAAAGTGGCGTGGAAAACCCTGACAGGTTACAAGAGCAGGAGGCAAAATGGGGATACTCGTAGGTAAAGAGACGCTCCTCGTAGTCCAGGGAATAACGGGCAGGGAAGGCCGCTTCCACACCCGCAAGATGCTTGAATACGGCACCAGGGTTGTGGCAGGGGTTACCCCCGGCAGGGGAGGGGAAGAAGTGGAGGGGGTCCCCGTCTTTGACTCCGTCAGAGAAGCCGTTGAAGCCACCGGTGCCAATACCTCCATAATCTATGTCCCGGCCCCCTTCGCCCCCGATGCCATATACGAGGCCGCCGATGCCGGAATACCCCTCATCGTCTGCATAACCGAGGGAATACCGGTGCAGGAAATGGTGAAGGTGAAGAGTTACCTCAGAGCCAGGGGGGTGAGGCTCATAGGCCCCAATTGTCCCGGGGTGATAACCCCTGGGGAAGCGAAGGTGGGGATAATGCCGGGCCACATCCACATTCCCGGCCCCGTAGGCATCGTCTCAAGGAGCGGCACCCTCACTTACGAGGTCGTCTACGCCTTAACCCGGCGAGGCATCGGCCAATCCACTGCCGTCGGCATAGGGGGCGATCCCGTGGTGGGCACCGATTTCATTGAGGTCCTGAGCATGTTTGAGGAGGACCCCCAGACGAAAGCAGTGGTCCTCATAGGGGAAATCGGGGGCAGGGATGAGGAGAGGGCAGCTGAGTTCATCTCCTCATCCATGACCAAGCCGGTGGTGGCTTTCGTGGCCGGGCGGACGGCTCCACCGGGGAAGAGGATGGGGCACGCCGGCGCTATCATTGAAGGGGGCACAGGGACAGCCCAGGAGAAGATTGAAGCCTTCAGAGCGGCGGGAGTTCCGGTAGCCTCTTACCCCGAAGAGGTGGCTGAGCTGGTGGAAAAATGCCTCTGAAGGTGCTCATAAAAGGGGCAGGAGATCTCGCTACAGGCGTAGCCTACAGGCTGCACCGGGTGGGAATGTTAGTGGCGATGACCGAAATCCCCAGGCCGACGGCCATAAGGAGGGCTGTGGCCTTCGCTCAGGCTGTTTACTCGGGCTCCCACACCGTAGAGGGAGTAACCGCCCGCAGGGTGGAAAGCATTGAAGGGATCGTCCAGGCCTGGGAAAGGGGGGAGATTCCGGTAATTGTGGATCCGGAAGCTCGCGTTCGGGAAAGTTTGAAGCCCCACGTTCTGGTGGATGCCATAATGGCCAAGCGCAACACCGGCACCACCATCAACGACGCCCCCATTGTCATAGCGCTCGGGCCGGGCTTCACCGCCGGAGTTGATTGCCATGCAGTGGTTGAAACCAATCGGGGCCACTACCTGGGCCGGGTGATCCTTGAAGGGCAGGCCCAACCCAACACCGGCATCCCCGGCGATGTGGGAGGGGAATCCGAGCGCCGGGTGCTCAGAGCTCCGGCCGACGGGATCTTCCATCCCCTGAAGGAGATAGGCGATTTCGTGGAAGAAGGGGAAACGGTGGCGGAGGTTAACGGCATCCCGGTTAAGGCCAGACTCAGGGGGGTCCTGCGGGGCATCCTCTATCCGGGCCTTGAAGTCCGCCAGGGGATGAAGGTAGGGGATGTGGACCCGAGAGGGGTAAGGGAATACTGCTTCACTATTTCCGATAAATCCCTCGCCATAGCTGGCGGGGTTCTGGAGGCCATCCTCTACTTTAAGCGTCTGTTCTCAATCCCTGATTGAGGGAGGTGGATATGTGCACGATTGAGAAAGTGAAGGCAAGGGAGATCCTGGATTCCAGGGGCAACCCTACGGTGGAGGTTGAGGTCTTCCTTGAAGACGGCTCATGGGGAAGGGCTGCTGTCCCTTCGGGTGCTTCCACCGGGGCCCACGAAGCCCTGGAGCTGAGGGATGGCGATAAGTCCCGCTACGGTGGGAAGGGAGTCCTCAAGGCAGTGGAGAATGTGGAGAAGGTGATCGGCCCCAGGATCAAGGGGATGTGTGCCCTGGACCAGAGGGGCATTGACCGCGTGCTTCTGGAGCTGGATGGGACTCCTTCCAAGTCCAGGCTGGGGGCCAATGCCATCCTTGGAGTTTCCCTCGCGGTGGCCTGGGCGGCTGCCAACCACCTCGGGCTTCCCCTTTACCGGTATCTGGGCGGGCTGAACGCCTGCATCATCCCGGTGCCCTTCATGAACATACTGAACGGGGGCAAGCACGCTTCCGATTCAACGGACCTGCAGGAGTTCATGATCGTGCCGGCGGGGGCACCCTGCTTCGCCGAGGCTCTCCGCTGGGGTGCCGAAATCTACCAATCCCTCAAGAAGGTCCTTGCCTCAAAAGGCTACAACACCAACGTGGGGGATGAAGGAGGGTTTGCCCCTTCCCTGAAGGCCAACGAGGAAGCCGTGGAACTCCTGCTGGAAGCCATCCAGAAGGCAGGATACAGGCCGGGGCAAGATGTCTTCCTGGCCATTGACTCGGCAGCCACCGAGTTCTACGAGGACGGACGCTATGTCCTGAAGAAGGAGGGAAGGACCCTCTCCTCGGAGGAAATGGTGGAGTTCTACGCCGGCTGGGTTGAAAATTATCCCATCATTTCCATTGAGGATGGACTTGCTGAGGATGATTGGGAAGGCTGGAAGCTCCTTGCCAGCCGGCTCGGGGGGAAAGTCCAGCTTGTGGGGGATGACCTCTTCGTGACCAATGTGGAGAGGCTCAGGAAGGGGATAGAGCTCGGTGCAGCCAATGCCCTCATCATAAAGCCCAATCAGATCGGCACCCTTACCGAAGCCCTGGAAGCGGTGGCGGTGGCCAGAGAAGCGGGCTGGGGTGCCATCATCTCCCACAGGAGCGGCGAGACCGAAGACGTCACCATTGCCCACATAGCCGTGGCTGCGGGGACCGGTCAGATAAAGACGGGGGCGCCCTGCCGCAGCGAAAGGGTAGCAAAATACAATGAGCTGCTCAGGATAGAGGAAGAGCTGGGCCTATCATCCCGTTTCGGTGGAGCTTTGCTCCTGGAGAGGTGGGGGAAGCGAGCAGCTCCTCAGCGGGTGTGAAGGCTCTGCTTTACGGGCTATTCTTAGCCACCAGCGGGAGAAAGATCCGGGAGAGGCTCTGGGTGTAGCTCAGGGTAACGATCAGAGTCCTCGTGATGACCTGGCCTCCCGGGGCGGTGCCTGTTAAGGGGATGCGGGCTGTATACAGGCCGTAGGTGGACGGCAGGGTGGCCGTGATCCGGATCGCCCCCTTCAGGCCCTGGAAGATCGTGGTGCCGCTTACTGAAAGGGTCAGCCAGGAAGCCGGGGCACTTCCCGCCGTCCAGCTCACAGGAACGCATCCGGGATTCTCCACCGAAACGGTGGCTGTGTTCGGCCCTGCGAAGCCGGAGGCATCGGCGAGGAAGGAGAGCGAGGCCGGGGAAATCGTCAGTTTACCCCTCAGGGCCTCGGCAGCGTTGATGACTCCGTAGCCGTAATACGGATCGCGCCCGGGAGCGCCGAGGTCAACGGCTGTGGAAGTTATGCAGTATCGGACCTGCGCGGCGGTCAGGGAGGGGTTCACGGACCAGATCAGCGCCGCCAGGCCTGCCACATGGGGTGTAGCCATTGATGTCCCTTGGGCGTAACCGTAAGTTTTATCCGGTATCGTGCTGAGAATCGCTCCGTAGTAATCTCCTCCTGGCGCTGCCACCTCAATTTCAGGCCCGTAGTTGGAATACCACGTCGCACCCGAATAGCAATTCACGGCCGAAACCGCCACAACCTGGGTGTAAGCGGCGGGGTAGAGCACCTGGTTTGAGCCCTCGTTCCCCGCAGCGGCCACCAGAAAGCATCCCTTCCGGTAAGCGTAATCCACTGCATCGGCCATGACGGAGGATGAGGGACCGCCCAGGCTCAGGTTTATGACTTTCGCGCCCATGTCCGCTGCGCTGGCGATTGCGCTGGCAACATTGTAATCGTAGCCGCTGCCCTCGCTGTCCAGCACTTTGAAGGGCAGTATCTTCACGTTCCAGGCGACCCCGGCTATTCCCGTGCCGTTATTGCCCTGCGCTCCCGCTATCCCTGCCACGTGGGTTCCGTGCCAGTTGTCGTCGTCGGGGTAGGGGTCCCAGTTCACGAAATCCCAGCCCTGGACGATCCTCCCGGCGAACTCCGGATGGTCCAGGTCAATCCCGGTGTCCACCACGGCCACCGTGATGGCGGAAGAACCTGTGACGACATCCCAGGCTGCGGGTGCTCCGATCAGGTTCATGTTCCACTGGTAGGACCAGTAGGAGTCATTGGGGGTGAGAAGGGCTCTGACGGGCCGGGCGGGTTCGGCGTATTCCACGGAAGGGATCGTCCTGAGGCGAGCGATCCATTCCCCTTCTTTACCTGCGGGCACCGAGATCACCCTGACCCTCAGGGGCGGAATCTCGGCGATCACCTTGGCTTCCTGGCCCATGAGGGCCTGGAGGGATTGCCAGGAGGAGCCGGGGCGGAGCTTCACCACCACTTTCCCGCTGCCGGAAGGAGGCTCCGCTCCCACCAGCCCGAAGAGCAGAAGTGTCAGGAGGATGCTGAAGGAAACCAGGGGGATGATCCGCTTGACCGGCAATTCTGTCACTTTCTCTCAAACAGGGCTTTGAGGAAGTATAAGCAGCCTTTCGGTTCTGGAGGCTGGGGCGTCTCAAGTTCCAAGGCTGCCAGGGCATCTCCTCTCCCTGCCCCCTGTGTATTGGGGTCCAGGTTGAGGTTGCGGGCCGAGTCCATCATCTTGGCCTTGACCTGAGCCGGGGTCAGGTCGGGGTAGGCTTGGAGGAGGAGGGCGGCCACGCCCGAAGCATGAGGGGTGGCCATGCTGGTGCCGCTGGCAGAGGTGTAGAAATCGTCCACCGGGTTGCCCATGGAGGTTCCACCCGCTCGGCAGGATACTATCCCGACTCCCGGAAAGAGTATGTCGGGCTTGACCCGGCCGTCGGCGGTGGGGCCGCGGGACGAGAAAGAGGCCACCTGGTCGTTATCGTCGGAAGCGCCCACAGTTATCACTTCCCTCGCACATCCCGGGCTCCCCACGGTCATGGGGGCTGGTCCATCGTTACCCGCAGCGGCGCAGACCACAACTCCGGCCCTGACAGCCGCATCGCACATGGCCGAGAGGGCATCGGTCCCATCGCAGGGGCCTGGGGAACCCAGGGAGAGGTTTATGACTTTTGCGCCCTGCTCCACAGCCCACTCTATCCCTGCCATCACATCGCTCATCATTCCGGAGCCATCGGCCCGGAGGACTTTGGCGCTGAGCAGAAGGGCTTCGGGGGCGACGCCCCGGTATTTCCCTCCGGACGCTTCCCCGCTTCCGGCGATTATGCCTGCCACATGGGTCCCGTGTCCGTGGTCGTCCATCCCGTCTCCACCGACAAAGCTGGTGAAGGCCACTATTCGGCCGGCGAAATCCGGGTGCCGGTAATCAATTCCGGTGTCAACTACAGCGACCCTGATCCCCCGCCCTGTAAAGCCTCTTTCCCAAACCTGAGGCGCTCTTATGAGAGGCACCGAGACATCCAGAAGGGCGTAGACGGGCCTGTCAAGCC
>DAOUCW010000165.1:0-3884 GCA_034431695.1 Anaerolineae bacterium
CTCCGGCGGTTCCATTTCCTGCCGGACCACCCTCAAAGCCGCAGCCAGGGCCGCCGCGCCCGAGATCAGGGGCCAGAACCTCACCAGGCCCCTGGCCCGCGAGGGAGCCGGGGCACGAGCAGGGGCTTCCGGAGGCGGTGGGGCTTCCTCCTCGGGCACCTCTACTTCCTCTGGGATGTGGAGGGGGCGCTCCCTGGGGAGAGAAGTTCCAGGGGTCGCCTCAATGCCGGAAGGCCTCACTATGGGCGGTCGCGCCGAAGTTGGCTCAAACTCAATCCAGCCGTAGCCGGGGAAGAACACTTCAACCCAGGCGTGGGCGTGCTTCTCCCGCACCTGCCACCTCCCCTTGCTCACAAGGTATTCCCCGCCGGCGTAGCCTGCCACCAGGCGGGCAGGTATCCCCAGAGCCCTCGCCATCACCACCATCGCCGAAGCATAGTAATTGCAGTAGCCCTGGCGCAGGTCAAAGAGGAAGTAATCCACCGCATCCCTTCCCTCAGGCGGGGGAGGGATTTTCTCGTTGTAGGCCATGTTTTCCCTGAGGTAGCGCTCAAGGGCCAGGACCTTATCGTAGGGGTTATCGTAGCGGGAAGCGATCTCCTGGGCCAGCTCCCTGATCCGCACGGGAAGGTCGGCCGGGAGCTGGAGGTATCTGGCGGTTACCCAGGAAGGGTAATCGGTCCCGGCCCGGCGGAGGCTCGCTTCATCGGCCACGCTCACCAGCGAAACAACCCTCACGGCATCCCCTGGCTTTAGGGGATCAAAAGCCAGGAGGAGAGAAGGCTCCAGCCTGCCTCCATCTTCATGGGCTATGACGAAGGCTTTCTCCGAAAGCAGGAGGGGCTGAGAAGCAGCGAAGATCAGCCTGCCTTCGGGCTCCACGTAGTAGTAGGTCTGGGTGAGGGCTTTCCTCATCTCAAACTGGAACATGGGCAGTTCTTCCCAGGCCTCAAAGGGGAAGGCGGTGTTATCGGTATTGAGCCATCCCCGCCCGGTGTAGAAATCGTAGGAGGCTGCTTTCCAGTAGCGGGCCAGCTCCCTCGGGTGAGCCTCCACCTCCATCACAACCATATCCCCAAGCGCGATGGGCCCTCCGAGGCTCAGTTCCTTTCCGAACATGGCCCGGCCTACCTTCGGGGTCCTGTAACCCTTGAGGGAGGGGAAAAGCCTTTCCCATTCCCTCTGAACCTTGCTCCATGCCTCTTTGAAAAGGCTGAAGCCGGATTGAACCTTCACCCCTGGCGCTATCCATGCCAGGACCATGGCCAGGAGGATGAAAGCAAGGCCATAGCGGAAGAAATCAAAGTAAGCGTAGGGGGAGAAGCCGACCCTGTGGCGGGCCCAGCTCCTCTCCTGCTCACGGAAGTGGAGCCAGAGGATGAGGAGGAGAGAGCCGAAAGTGTAGGCGATGGGGTAAAGGATCAGAGTGCGGGGGCCATAGTAAGCGTTCAGAGCGATGAAGGTTCCTCCGGGGAGCACGGCAAGCCAGCCTCTGCGCTCCCGGAAAGCCAGCCACACGGCCATGTAAGCCGATAACCAGACCCCAAAGCCCATCAGCAATACGAAAGCGATGGGATCTCCCCTCGCATTGCCGGCAACGGCTTCAAGGAGCCAGTAATTGATCCGCCAGGCAAGGTTCGCAAACCTGTCCCGCCATCCCAGATTTTCGGGCAGGGTCAGGGAAGTGAAGGCGAAAGAGAAGAAGCCTCCCGTGAGCAGGCTGTAGAGGTGCGCCAGAAGAGGAGGCCAGCGGGATAGAGCCAGAAGGCAGCCGATGGCAAAAGCGACGATGGTAACCGCAGGCAGAACCTCAAGCCCCCTGGTCCAATCCGCCGCCACAATGCACCAGGCCACCGTAAGCTGGAGCCAGAGGAGGAACAACAGAGATCCAGCACCCATCCATGCTCTCCCGTCCAGCTCAATTTTACCCAATCCTTCCTCCGGCTGCAATACCGACAGCGCACGAAGGTGCTCTTCGCCGAGTGCTGAGCCAGGCTCGCACTCCAAACGGAAATTTTGGCCTTTTTGCCTTGAGCGACCTGTGGGGATAAAATTAAGAAAATCGCCGGGAAGGAGAGAATGAATGTCCTTATCCTACAGGGAAGCGCTTGAATTCATCTATTCGTTCACCGACCACGAAAAGCTCACGAGTTACCGGTATTCCCCCGAAGAATTTAACCTGGCCCGGATGGAAAACCTCCTCGGGCTCATCGGCAACCCCCACACTTCTTTCCTATCCTTCCACGTGGCCGGCACGAAAGGGAAAGGCTCCACATGCGCCATGCTGGAGTCGGTGCTGAGGGCCCAGGGTTACCGGACCGGCCTGTATACTTCACCGCACCTCCATACTTTCCGGGAGCGAATCCGCATCGCCGGGGAAATGGTGGGGGAGGAAGAAGTGGTCTCAGGGATTGAAGAACTGCGGCCCTCCATTGAGAGGATACCTGGCCTGACCACCTTTGAAATCATAACGGCTCTGGCTTTCCTCCTCTTCGCCCGCAGAGGGGTGGAAATAGCGGTGGTGGAAGTGGGGCTCGGGGGAAGGCTCGATGCCACCAACGTCATTGCGCCTCTGGTCTCGGTCATAACTTCCATCAGCTTTGACCACATGCAGCTTCTGGGCAACACCCTGACTTCCATCGCCCGGGAGAAAGCCGGGATAATAAAGGAGAAAATCCCCGTGGTGAGCGCTCCTCAGGAGGAGGAAGCCCTGAAGGTCATAGAGGAAACGGCAAAGCTGAAAGGTTCCCCCCTCGTTCTGGTGGGGAGAGACTGGATCTGGGAAAACGTTGAGGATACGCAGGAGGGCCAGAGCTTCACCATCAGGAGGCTGAACCCCCCGGGTTTCTCCGTAGATGTGCGCCTGCCCCTTCTGGGGGTCCACCAGCCCCAGAATGCCACGGTGGCAGTGGCCGCCCTCGAAGAAGCCCGGTCCCGCGGCCTCAGGGTTTCCGATAGAGCTTTGAAGGAGGGCCTTGAGAAAGTGGAATGGCCTGGCCGGCTGGAAATCCTCCAGCGTTCGCCCATCTTCGTGGTGGACGGAGCCCACAACGTTGACTCTGCCCGCCGCCTCGCCCAGTCCCTCAAAAGGCTTTTCTCCTGGAACCGGCTCATCCTCATATTCGGAGCCTCGGCGGATAAAGACATCCCGGGAATGCTGGCCGAGCTCCTGCCCCTGGCCGATGAAGTCATCTTCACCAGGGCCCGGAACCCGAGAGCCGCTCCCCCCGAGAAAATGCTGGAGGAAGCCGAAAGGATGGGGTTCAGGGGCAGGATCGCGGAGCCTGCCGCGAAGGCAGTGGAAGAAGCCCTGAAGGAAGCCAGCTCAGAGGACCTGGTTTGCGTGACAGGTTCTCTTTTCCTGGTGGCGGATGCGCGAGAGGCCTGGGCTATCCTGGCGGGCAAACCTTTACCTCCGGTTGATCCTCTGTGAGGAGGAAAGGGCTTGCGCCTGACGGATGAAGAGAAGGCGATGGTATCGGGGGAAAAGGGGCCAGCTCTGCGCCGCGCCATGGAAATTATCCTGGCCCTGGGCAGCATTTACGGGGCAACGGAAACCGTTCCGATCAGGAGTGCGCAGATTTCCGGGGTGAGCTACAAGAACATCGGCGAAGCAGGCCTTGATTTCCTCAAGCAATGGGCCTCAGAGGGCGCAAGGGTCCGGGTCCCCGCCATGATGAACCCATCGGGCATGGACCTCAAACGCTGGAAGGAAATGGGCATACCGGAAGAGTTTGCCCTCAAGCAGATGGAGGTGGTGGAGGCTCTGACCTCAATGGGGGTTGAACCAACTCTGACCTGTGCCCCCTACCTGGGGGAACATCGCCCCCACTTCGGGGACCGCCTGGCCTGGTCTGAGTCCTCGGCGGTGGTGTTCGCCAACT
>DAOUCW010000166.1:0-8052 GCA_034431695.1 Anaerolineae bacterium
CCTCTCGCCCGCAATTATGCGCCGGTATAGCTCAAGGGCCTCCGGCGTCTCCTCCAGCGCCTTCATCAGGAGGGGCAGGAGTTTCCTGTCCCGCCTGGGGAAGTCCTCCACCGCTTCCTGCAAGCTTTTGCCCTCGGCCAGCGCCGTGCACAGGCTCTGGGTGATGTAAGGGTAGCCGCCGCTCCAGCGGTAGAGTTCACTCGCTACTCGTTTTGCTTCCTCTCCCTTCAAGCCCAGGAGCGTCACAAGTTGCAGGATGTGCGGCCTGTAGAAGAAGCCCAGAGCTATATCCACAAGGGGTGATATTTCCCCAGGGAGGGGGAAAAAGGCCCCGGCCGCCACCACAGGCACGCCCGGGTGCCGGCTAACCCAGCGCCTCAGGATTGTAATGGCCATTTCCCCGCCATGCTCCAGGTCGTCCACCGCTATGGTGCATTTATCGCCCGATCCCGTGCAATCCCTCAGGAAAATCTCCAGTTCCTCCGGGGGAAAATCCGGGGTCAGTCTCAGGTAGAAGAAGGAGAAGCCCTGGGCCAGGAGCAGAAACCCTGAGCGGAAAAGGAGAGAGGTCTTCCCCGCAAGGGGAGGGCCTGAGATGTAAACGGAGGCGCCCTTCAGGGCCAGGTAACGGACTTTGATGTCAGCGGGGCGCTCCACGTAAGCGGGGGAATCGGGGGGGACCGGGCCATTGGGGAAAAAGAGCTTCATTTTTTCCCGGAGCGCTGGCATTCGGAAAGGCCCCAGAGGGCTGGCTCCGAATACGGGTCTATCTCCAGAGCCTTCTCCAGCCAGGGGATCGCTTTGTCGCACATTCCCAGGTAGACGTAGGAGAGGCCCAGTTCGTAGTAGTATTCCACAGATTTGACCCCCAGTTCTATGGCCTTTTCAAAGTTAGGGATGGCGTCCTCGTATTTTCTGTTGACATAATAAAGGACGCCCAGGTGGCCGTAGGCGGGCCCGTAATTGGGGTCTATTTCTATGGCCTTCTTGAGTTCAACCTCGGCTCTGTCGGGGTCTTTCAGCTGGTAATATCCCCAGCCCAGGGCATCGTAGGGGATGGGGAGGTCCGGAGCTACTTCCACAGCTTTGGTGAACTGGTTCAGGGCTTCTTTACCCTTGTCAAGCAAAATGTAGAGGTTGCCCGCCCGAATGTAGAGGAAATAGAGGTGGGGGTTGAGTTCCTGGGCTTTGAGGTAGGCTTCAAGGGCCTGCCTGTATTTTCCCTGTTTTTCCAGGATATAGCCGTAAACTCTCAGGACTTCCGGGTCTTCCGGGGCGAGGGAGAGGGCTTCAGCGATTTCTTCGTTGGCCTTATCCCAGTTGGATTTGTCCATGTAAGTCTCAGCCAGGTATGCTCTGAGGATGGGGTCCTTCGGAGCAAGGCTTACGCCCTTCAGGCATGTCTCAAAGGCCTCATCGTATTCGCCGGCCCAGTCCAGGGCCAGGCACAGGGCTGCCAGGGCTTCAGGGGAATCGGGCTTGATGGCAACAGCACGCCTGGCATCTTCCAGAGCCTCCCCGGGGCGGTATATGTAGGTGAGCAGGCGGGAGCGTTTCAGCAGCGCCTGGAAATTATCGGGGTCAATGCTCAAAGCCTTGGAGTAAGAGGAGATGGCTTCCTTCAAACGCCCTTCTTCCAGGGCCTTGTCCCCTTCCTGGATGAATTGCTGGGGCGAGGGGGTGGGTGTCGGCGTGGGGCCGAACCTCGGGATCAGGCTGGCTACGGGCTTTCCCCGGAGGAAGTAAAAGGCAACCAGGGCCAGAAGGATTGCGATGAATATGGGCCACCTGGATTTGCGCCTCTTCCTGTATGGCCGGATATACATTTCTCTCGTTTAAGCCGATGGACCTTTTAGTTTCACAAGGCCCGTTTTCTCCAGCAGCCGGAAGAATTCGGGCAGGAATTCCCGGACCGGGATGCCTGTTTCCAGCTCCACAAGTTTCGCAATCTCCCCCAGGGTGCGGCGGCCATCGGCCCAGTAGAGGGCCAGGACGGGGAGGACGTGCCGTCTGTTCCCCAGCTCTTTCTGGAGCCTATACCAGCGCTCCGATTCCTCCTCGGGGAGTTCCTTCAATCGCCTCCTTATCTCCCCATCGGCCGGTGGTCCCCTGTGGAGGCGAACCGGAACGAGGCGGAGGTCTTCTTCTGGCTCCGGAGCAGCGATTTCCGGGATGGATTTCAGGCCCAATTGCTCGGCCCGGGCCAGGGCTATCTCCTCCACCAGGTGCCTGACCTCCCGGTAATGGGAGGCAAATTTCCCCTGGAGTGCTTCCACAAATTTTCTCTCCTCTGGCCAGAGGCGGATCATGTGCTCCAGGGCCCTGTGCCCGACTTCCCTGCGCAGGTCCAGGCGCTCCATAGCTCCGGCGAAAGCCAGGGCCAGGTCCTGAGAGGTTTCGGCCTCGGAAATCCTGCGGGCATCTTCGGCAGCGTATTCCGAGAGTTCCCACTGGAGCCTGGAAAGAGCCTTCAATCCCATAACGGTGATTTCCCTTTCCGATGCGCCGGCCAGCAGGTAAGCGCACGCCGTTACAGCCGTCCCCACTCTCCAGAGCATCGCGGGATCGACTTTATCGGGCGTGTCCTGGTCGGTGTGGTAGAAGCGGTCGGGCCACTGGACCAGCATGGGGGTGGGTATTCCCACGGTTGGGTCGGAAAGGACGTAGTGGTCGCTTCCGCCGGAGAAGGGCGAAATGCTCCAGCGGAAGAGGGGGAATCGGCCCACCCCGGAGAAGGTGCTGGCTTCGGCCCCGAGTTCCCCCAGGAGCCAGGCCAGGACGTAAGGCGTAAAGGTGGGGGATGAAGCGGGGGGACACTCAATCAGGAGGTTGCTCTCGCAAACGCTCTGCTTCTGGCCAACCATGTCCAGGTTCAGCCCGGCAACTATCCTGGGGATGAGGTCTTCGCGGGAGGAGAGGTAGGCGCAGGTGCCGGTGATTTCGGGGACCAGGAGGAAGAGGATGCCTCGCTTCGGGACCGGGAGGTGGCGCTCCCTTATCATTCTGGAAAGCACAATGGCCGATTCCAGGGCCACAGCGGCGCCTGAAGCGTTATCGTTAGCCGAGGGTGAGGGGTGGCAGAGGTGAGCCACCACGAGCACCCACTCATCGGTGAGGCCGGGGATGGTTGCCTCCACGACCTCAAAGGAGCCATCGTAAAATTCCGAGTCAACTTTCGCTTTAACGACAACCTTTTTGCCCTCTTTCAGCAGGTTCCTCAGCTTCTCCCCCTGGCGCGGTGTGAGCACGAACCCGAAGCATTTCCGGTCCCCGGCTTCCCACCAGAAGGACGTATATTGCCTGGCATCGGGCAGGTCCATCCTCTCCCGCACGGGGGGTATGGACCTCATCCCGTCATAGAGGATGCCGATGGCTCCGGATTTTTCCACTGCCAGCTGGTGCACCCGGCTTATATCCCCGCTGGTCAGAACCACCTTGCCTCCGAGGTCGAGGCCCTGGTAATCTTCCGGGTTTTCCCACTTCTCCAGGAGGACTACCTCGGCCTTTCCCTCAAACGGAGCGCTGCGCTGGATCAGGGAGATGGGGTTTTCGGCGAAATCGGCGAGCTTTGATGCTTCCTCGGCGGGTTCTTCAAGGTAACACCAGGCTTCCCTCACCCTCCACTCCTGGAAAGAAGGCACAGTCCAGAAATGAACCCCTTCCCTGGCGGGGAAAGAAAGGATGTGGGCTTCCACTCCTTCCTCTCTGAGCTTTTCCAGGCAAAAGCGTGCAGCCTCGCGGAAACCCGGACTGGCCTTGATGCGGTGGAAAGAGGTGATCCCTTCCAGGAATTTGAAAGCGAGGGGACCCGAGAAATTATCCTTTATCTTCTGGAGGAGCCACAAAGTTCAAGCCTCCAGTTTCTTGAGCAACTCTTCGCGCCTCTGCGAGGCTATTTCTTTGCCTTCCTCCAGGATTCTCCTGCCCTTCTCCTGGAGTTCTTCGGCCTTTTCCGCAGCCCGCTCCTTGAGCTCGATCCCTTTCTCGCGGAGCAGGGCTCTTGTCTCCTCGCCTCTTCTCGGGGCGAAGAGCAGGGCTACCAGGGCGCCTGTGATCAGCCCCAGCAGGAACCCGAAGAAGAAATCGCTGGCCTTCCTGAACATGTTACCTCCTCCTCCCGGTGAGGATTTTCACCACATGCCTTGCGGCCGAAAGGAAACTGGCCACCTCTATGGCTGGCTTGGCGATCGCTTCCCCGACTATTGAGGCCGTCCCTTCAATCAACTGGCTGGTCTTTTTGGCCGATTCCATGATGGGCTTTATCTCACGGTCGAGGAAGCGAATGAGGCGGTAAACCTGGAAAATGAGGATGAAAAGCAGAATTCCCAGAGCGATCGTTTCAACTGCGAGGATGATGATGGCAATATCCCTCAGGGCTGCTAAGACCATGAACGTCTCCTTTCCTGGATTGGGGCTTCATTATATCATGCTTTCAGCCACTCAGCAAGCCTCAAGAAGCCGAAGCTCAGGATCGTCCCTTCCAGGAGGTGGAGGTCGCCAAGGGTTAAGGGGAAAGAAGGGAGAAAAACGGAGCCAGCCAGGTGGCCTGTCGCAAACCCTATGACTCCCACCGCAAGGTATACGGGGAGCTGGCGGAAGTCCTTGCCCCTGAGGAAATGGTAAATTGACCCGCAGAGCAGCCCCATGAGGGCAGCCAGAACCCACACCGCCTTCATCTTTCCTCCTCCTCCAGGATTATTCCACCACCCAAGACTTCTTCACCGCTGTAGAAAACCACGGCCTGGCCAGGAGCTATGCCTGCCACCGGGTTCCTGAAGGTCACTTTAACCCGGCCATGTCCCAGGGGGTGGACTGTCGCTTCGTGTTCCGGTGCGCGGTAGCGGATGCGGGCTCTGACCTCAATGGGCTCCTCCGGGAAGCGGCCTGAAATGAAGTTGACTTCCCCGGCCACAAGCTCGGTGCGGCCCTGTTCCCCGGCAGTGCCCACGATCAGGGCATTGCGTTCCGGGTCCTTGGCGATCACGTAGAGCCGCTGGCCATACGGGATCCCGAGGCCGAAGCGCTGGCCTATGGTGTAAAAGGGCAAGCCCTTGTGGGTTCCCAGGAAGCGTCCCTTCGTATCGTAAATGGGGCCAGGGGCGAAGGATCCGGGCAGGTGGAGGCGCAGGAAATCCCGGTAATCGTTCCCGGGAATGAAGCAGATCTCCTGGCTTTCCTCCCTTTCGGCTGTGGGGAGGCCCATCTCCCGCGCCATTCTGCGCACTTCTTCCTTCCTGAGGTGCCCGAGGGGCAGGAGGAGGTGGGCGAGATGCTCCTGGGTGAGCATGTAGAGGACGTAGGACTGGTCCTTGGATGGGTCAATTCCCTTGAGCAGCTTATACCGGCCGTTGTCTTTCACCACGCGGGCGTAGTGGCCCGTGGCCAGATAATCGGCTTCAAGGGCCATGGCTTTCCGGAAGAGGAGGTCAAACTTTATGAACCTGTTGCAGGCCAGGCAGGGGTTGGGGGTCAGGCCGGAGGCGTAGCCCTGGATGAAAGGGACCACCACTTTCTCGTAAAAGGGCTGTCTGAAATCCAGGGTGTAGAAGGGGATGCCCAGAATTTCGGCTACCCGGCGGGCCATCTCCAGCGCTACCGGCGGGCAGCAGCGGTTTTCCCCGTCGCCGGGAGCCCAAAGCCTCATCATCACTCCTATGACCTCATACCCCTCCTTAAGCAATAAAGCGGCGGTGACGGAACTGTCCACCCCGCCGCTCATTGCCACCACCACTCTCCCCTTCCTCATTTCTCCTCTTCTTGCAGGTTCAGTTTTACTTCCGGGTTCTTCCGCAGGTAATCCTCAATGGCCTTGTGGACGGCTTCGGCGGCGAGGTTGCTGCAGTGCATTTTATTGGGTGGAAGTCCTCCCAGAGCTTCCGCCACGGCTTTGCGCGAGAGTTTGAGAGCCTCCTCAAGGGTTTTCCCCTTGACCAGTTCCGTGGCCATGGAACTGGTAGCGATGGCCGCACCGCAGCCGAGGGTCCGGAACTTTATATCAACAATCCTGCCGTCCTTGACTTTTATGAACATCTCCATGACGTCCCCACACACGGGGTTACCGACTCTGGCCACTCCGTCTGCATCCTCTATGACCCCGACATTGCGGGGGTTCATGAAGTGTTCCCAGACCAGTTCGCTATACATTGCCTGCCTCCCTGAAAATCCGACTTTTAAGTCAGCTTTTATTTTACCACCGGGCTTCCTTCGGGTCAAGATGGAAACTCATCCCGTTTTCAGGGCGAGGGTTTGCGAAGTGGTTGCGCCCCTTCCCTCGGCCCGGTATAATTATATACGAACTTCCACGAGAGGAGGGGGAGCGTGATTCCGGTAACTGCTCTCAGAAGGGGAACTGTGATAAACCTTGACGGGGAAATCTACAGGGTCCTGGAGTATCAGCACCACAAGCCAGGACGGGGCAATGCTTTCATAAGGACCAAGCTCCGCAATCTGAGGACAGGCGCTATTATAGACCGGACTTTCCTCTCAGGCGATGAGGTCCAGGAGGTGAAGCTGGACAATCGCACCGTTCAGTATCTCTACAGGGACGGCGATTTCTACTACTTCATGGACCTGGAAACTTACGAGCAGCCCGCCGTGAAGGCCGAGGCCCTCGGGGATGCCGTCAAGTTCTTAGTGGAAGGGATGACTCTGCAGCTTTCCTTCTACGAGAATGAACCCATTGAGGTGGAGCTTCCGGTAACGGTGGACCTCAGGGTTGTTGAGACTGAGCCAGGAGTGCGGGGAGATACAGCCCAGGGCGCAACCAAGCCCGCCAAACTGGAAACAGGCCTCGTCATTCAGGTCCCCCTTTTCATAAACGTTGGGGATGTGGTCCGGGTTGATACCCGCACCGGCGAGTATGTGACAAGAGTTTGATGCCTTTCCGCGACCCCTTAAGGTATATCTGGGATTCCATCAATCACCCCAAAGGGGGTGTGTTTTTGCTTCTATTATCGGCCTTCGCTCTGCTCGTCCTCCCCTCGGCCCCTTTTATCCCGAGGGTTCTGGCTGGAGTCTGGCTGGTTTACCTTGCAGCACGCATTGCCGAAGAGGCCGCTTCCTGGCTCCACAGCCGGAAGTTGTCCCCCAGGGAATTGCTGGAGGAGAGGGGGGATTTCAGGACCATCGCAGTGGCTCTCTCACCCGAAGAGATTGCAGCCAGGCTCCCAGCCCTCTTTGCCCCGCCCCTGTGGAAGGCAAGGGTCTACCGCGAGAGAACGCGGTATTACTTTGAAGCCAGAGGCCTTTTGCCCGTCCAGTGCTTGAAGTTGCTCCTCTTCGGAGGAGCTGCCCTCGCCCTTCTTGGGTTGCTCATCGCCCCCTTTACCGATAAGGCGGTGCAATCCCCGCTGGTCCCGGGGGATACCCTCAATCTGGAGGGAACAGGGCTTTCCTTCAGGCTTGAGGGGGTTTCCTCCGGAGGTCTTGAAGGCAGAGGGGCCTTCGTAGCCCGGGACAAAGTGGTGAAAGCGGGCAGGATTGCCTTCGGAAGGCCCCTCATAGCGGGCGTGTTTTCGGCCGTGCCCGTCGGTAGAAGCCCTGCTCTGAAAGTGAACATCGCAGGCGGTGAGCCCTTCGTCCTTTATCCGGGCGGGAAGGAACTCTCGGGAGAGGTGACAATCCCCTTCTTCATGCCCAATGACGAAAAATACATTTTCATACCAGGTCATCGCCTGATCCTCAGGCTGGTCCTGACCCCCAAGTCCGAAGAAAGTTTCTCCTTTGAGGTGTTCAGAGAGGGGGCGGAGAGGGCTGAGTTGAAAAGGGAGATAACGGGGCCGGAGGTCCTGGAGGTTATGGGGATTGAGGTCAGCGTTGCCCCCACCGCCTGCTTTCAGGTTAGGTTCGCCAGGGTGATCTCGCTCTGGCTGGTCGCATCGGGTTTGCTCATCGTGGCCCTGGCCCTTCTGGGCTGGTTCGCCGTGCCTGCCGGAAGGGTTTTCGGCTTCATCCAGAAGGAGGAAAGGGGGAGGATCAACTGGGTTCAGGAAGACTCGCTCAGGCTTCCCCCTCTTGCGAGGTTGAAGGGATGAAGGAGGTAGCGGCTGTAGC
>DAOUCW010000167.1:0-13333 GCA_034431695.1 Anaerolineae bacterium
CTGCTACGGTATGGGGGTAGCGGGGGCTTTCTTTGCTTTCTTCGGCCTCCTCTTCCTGCTGCGATTCCTCATACGCGTGATCCGGAGGTATTGAAGCCGATGGCTCCCAGGCTCATCGTTGGGCTCGGGAACCCCGGCCCCCAGTATGCTGAAACCCGCCACAATGTGGGCTTTCAATTTGTAGATTACCTGGCCGGGAAGCATGGGCTTAACTTTTCCACTTTCCGCTTCAATGCTCACCTGGCTTTCGGCACAGTGAAGGGGCAGGAGGTGGTGCTGGCCAAACCCCTGACTTTCATGAACCTGAGCGGCCAGGCCGTCAAGCCCCTCCTTAAATCCCTGGGTGTTACCACCGCAAACCTCCTGGTGGTCTACGATGATATGGACCTGCCCCTCGGAGCCATAAGGTTCAGGCTGAGAGGGGGTTCCGGGGGCCACCGCGGCATGCAGTCAATAATTGAAGCGCTGGGCCATCAGGATTTCCCGCGGCTTCGCTTCGGCATCGGCCGCCCGGCAAGGGGTGACCCCGTTGATTACGTGCTGGGGGAGTTTTCAGAGGAGGAAAAGGCGGTCATGGCTCTGGCCTTTGAAAGGGCCCTGAGTGTGGTGGAAGGGTGGATAGAAGGAGGCGTGGAGGAAGCACTGCGCAGGTTTTCGCTTCTGGGCGCCACCGAAGGCCTGGAGAGGGGTTAATCCTTGTAAAAAAGGAGGCTCTGGCATGGATGGGATGATGGTGATAGTGAATCCGATAGCGGCCAACGGAAGGGTGGGGAGGAAGTGGCCTTCCGTCAGGGAATTTCTGGAAAAGAAAGGCGTCCCCTTCTCCTTCGCCCTCACCCAATACCCCGCCCATGCCATCACCCTGGCAGCCGAGGCCGTGGAAAAGGGCTTCAGGACCATAGTGGCCTTCGGTGGGGACGGCACGCTGAACGAGGTTGTGAACGGGGCTTTCCGCCACGGCATTTCCTCCGAAATCACCATCGGAGCCATTCCCGGAGGCACCGGCTCCGATTTCACCCGCTCCCTGGACATGCCGAGGGATCCTGTAAAGGCCTTTGAGAGGATTCTGGAAGGGAGAACAATGCGGGTGGATCTCGGAGAGATAGAATGCTTCAAGGATGGGAAGCCGGAGAGGCGCTACTTCATAAACGTGGCAGGACTCGGCTTTGACGCCGTCGTCGCTGAAAGGACCAACAGGTCTCCCAAGGTTCTGGGCGGAACTATCCCCTACCTTTACAATTTGCTGATCACCCTCCTGACCTTCAGGAGCCTCCCCTTTAAAATAGCCCTTGATTCCATCACCCTTGAGCTCAGGGCTTACCTCCTGGTGGTGGCCAATGGTAAATACTTCGCCGGGGGAATGTTCGTGGCGCCCGGAGCCTTGCTGGACGATGGCAAATTCTACGTGGCGATAGGGGAAGACATGAGCAAGTTTGAGTTCCTCTCCCTCGTGCCCAAAGTCTACAAAGGCGCTCACATCGGCCATCCGAAAGTCAGGATCTATGAAGCTCAGACCGTGGAAGTCAGCTCCGACGTCACCCTTTTCATACAGGCTGAAGGGGAACTCGTGGGGGTAGCTCCGGCCAGGTTCCGGCTCCATTCCCGTGCGGTCAATATCCTGTGCTGAGGTTGAAATGCGCAGAGGCCTTTTCCTGGCTTTCAGTGCCCTCCTCTTCGTCCTGATCTCATACCTCGCTCACCTGTGGCTTTCTCTGCTTGATGGTTTCCCGGCCAACTTTTCCCCGATCCTCTCCGGAAAGTTGCCATCAACCCAGCCCGATAAGCCTGTTGCCTCCCGAGTTCTCTTCATATTCGCCGAAAAGGGGGCAAAGCTGCCCCAGGGAGGGGCCCATTTCCAGGTAGTTTGGCCTGAAGCGCCGGGACATTACACCCGTTACGTCACGCTCCTCACCGGTGCGCCCATTGAGCTTGCAGGGGTTTACCTGACACCCAGCCCGGTGAGGATCAGCCACCTCTTAGAGACGATGGCCAGTTCCGGCATCCGGGTCGCCTTCTCCGGGCCGGAGTGGTGGAAGGAACTCCTGGGCCCTTCCGCCGCCGACTTATACGCAAGCTTCTTCGCTTCCCCCAGCCATTACCCGAGGATAATCCCTGAAGGAGTGCGCTTCGTCACGTTCTTCTACCCGGATTTCCTCTTCATCCATGCTCCCGAGGGGGAATTGCCTCTGGAGGAAATTGCCGAATCCCTGGGCTTCAAACCTTCGCATGACATCCTGGCAGTCCTGACCCCTTCGGCCTTCGTTCTGTGGGGCAGAGGGGTAATACCGGGCCAGTATGGGGAGATCTCAATCCTGGACATTGCCCCCACCCTCGCCGCCCTGGTGGGTTCGCCGATCCCGCCCGCGACCACAGGGGTTCCGGCCTTCCAGGCTTTGCTGATGTCCGATGAACTCGGCGCGGCAAAGCTGATACAGCTCGCCGCGCAGCGCATTGCCCTGGCCGATTCCTACCTGAAAGAGGTGGTCGGTATCGGGCTCGATGAAGGCTTAAAAGGGGATGCGACCCTGGCCACGAACTCGCTGGAGCTCGGGAACCCATACGGGGCGCTGGAGCTCGCCAGGATTACAGTCAGAGAGGCCGATGAAGCTATGGATAAAGCCAGGAGCAGGGCAATAGCTGTCAAAAGGTGGCAGAGGACGCCCTTTTTCCTGCTGTGGGTCCTTTTACCTCTTGCATTGCTGGCCCTCAGGCGCAGGAATTACGCCCCCGTTTTCCCCATCGCCGGACTTCTCTCCTTCGCCCTGAACGCCTGGCTCTTCCGGGGGGAATGGCCTTACCTCTCCTGGGAAGCTCTGGCTCAAATGAGCCCTTCCATTGCCACCCTCAAGCGAACCATCCTCTCCCTCTACGTTCCGGCTCTGTTACCCCTCCTCTGGCTTCTCTTAGAAAAGGAAAGGGATCTGCTGGATGTGGGAGAGGCTCTGGCGGGTTATGGGCTATGGGCCATTTACTTCACCTCCATTCCCGTGGCCCTTTCGTTCCTCATGATCGGAGCTGTTCCCGCCCGCTTTTTCCCTCCCCTTGGCCTCTACGCGGCTGAACTCCTGGGGCTCTGGCAGCTTTTCCTCGGTGGCCTTGCGGCCCTGCCCCTGCCATTCGCAGGTATGGCGGTCTATATTCCCCTCAAATTTGCGGTTTTTCCAATCCAGCGGGAGGACTGAACCATGAGCACTGGCGGAAAATACAGATGGTTTATTGTGGCGGTTTTCTTCGCCTTCATCCTCCTCCACCAGGCCGATAAGCTCCTCATTGGCCCCCTTACCACGCCCATAATGGAGACTTTCAGGATCAACGAAGCCCAGATGGGCGCTGTCTTCACCGGTGCGCTCATAGTGGGGGCCATCTTCTACCCCATCTGGGGCTACCTTTACGACCGCTTTGCGAGGCCCAAACTCCTGGCACTGGCCTCCTTCATCTGGGGTTCAACCACCTGGCTGAGCGCCATTGCCCCGACTTATCCGGCTTTCCTGGCCACAAGGGCTTCCACCGGGATTGACGACTCCAGTTACCCCGGGCTATACAGCCTCGTAGCCGACTACTTCGGCCCTCACACCAGGGGCAAGATCTACGGGCTGTTAGAAATAGCCATGCCCACAGGTTACCTTCTCGGTATGATCCTGGCTCTCTCCCTGAGGGACATCCTGGGCTGGAGAGGAGTCTTCTACGTGACCGGCTCCATAGGTGTTCTCCTGGCTGCGATCATCTTCTTCGGGGTCAGGGACGTCCCCCGCGGGAGGAGCGAGCCCGAGCTGGCGGAGCTGGAGCAAATAAAAGTTTACCGGTTTGACCCGAAAGTAGCCAGGGGTCTCTTCCGCAAGCCCACCCTCCTTTTCCTCTTCACCCAGGGCTTCTTCGGGGTCTTCCCCTGGAACGTCATAACTTACTGGTTCTTCCGCTACCTTGAAACCGAAAGGGGCTACTCTTCGGGCGAGGTCATGGTGACGATGGTGCTGGCGGTGCTGGTGCTGGCTTCGGGCTACTTTGTGGGCGGGGCGCTGGGGGATTTCTTCTTCCGGCGTTCCGTAAGGGGCAGGATTTTCGTCTCCATATTCGGAGTCATAATGGGGGCCATCCTTCTACTCGTAACCATGAACGTTCCGGTGGAGGCTAAAGGCCTCTTTCTGGTGATGCTCTGCATCACTGCGCTCTTCATCCCCTTCGCTGCTCCCAACGTTGTCTCCACCGTCTACGACGTGACCCTGCCTGAGGTCCGGAGCACGGCTCTGGCCATCCAGTATTTCATAGAATCGGCTGGGGCTGCCCTTTCGCCCCTGATGGCGGGGCTGATAGCGGTAAGGGCTGACCTCAAGACGGCGATACTGGTGATATGTGTTTCGGCCTGGCTCCTGTGCGCTTTCTTCTTCTCCTTTGCGGCCTGGTTTGCGCCGCGGGACATAAAGGCGCTGAGGGAACAGCTCCGCCTCAGGGCTGAGGAAATGAAGAAGATGTAGGGGACCCCCCGGCGCTTCTGAAAGCGGAGCTCAGGAATTCCCGCAGTTTGCGGGCCGCCTGAGCGCGGTGGCTTATGCGGTTCTTCTCCTCAAGGGGAAGCTCGGCCATGTGCTTGCCCAGCTCCGGGATGAAGAAGATGGGGTCGTAGCCGAAGCCGTGCTCCCCCCTGGGTTCCAGGGCTATGAACCCTTCTCTAACCCCCTCAAAGGTGTAAACCCGTCCATCGGGGAAGGCTAAGGCTATAACGCAGCGGAAGCGGGCTGTCCTCTTCTCCCAGGGAATTCCCTCCATTTCCCTGAGCAGAAGCTCATACTTTTCTTTGTCCGACTTCAGCCCCCCGTAGCGGGCCGACAGAGGGCCGGGAGCGCCCCCCAGAGCATCCACTTCAAGGCCGGAATCATCGGCCAGAGCGATGAGCCCGGTGGCTCTGGCCCAGGCCAGGGCCTTCAGGGAAGCGTTCTCGCGATATGAGCTGCCTTCTTCCTCGATCTCAAGCTCAATGCCTTCCCTCTCCGGCCAGGTGAGTTCAAAGGGCAGGCCCTTGAGGAGTTCAAGGTATTCGGCCAGCTTGCCCCTGTTGTTGGTAGCGATGAGGAGTTTGCGCATTTTCATCCCCCGCTCTGCAGATGGGCTTCGGCTGGCATGCCAGCCTTGAGTCTTCCTTCGGGGTTGGGAAGGCGGACTTTCACGCGGAAGACCAGGTTAACCCTCTCCTCTTTCGTCTGGACGCTCTTCGGGGTGAATTCGGCCCGCGGGGAAATGTAGACAATTTCGCCCTCAAATGTTTCCCCCGGAAGGGCATCCACCGTGACTTTAACTTTCTGACCCAATCGGACTTTGCCCAGTTCAGGCTCGGGAACGTAAATGGTGAGGGTGAGTTCGGTTAGGTCGGCGATTTTGAGGATGGGGACATTGGGCGGGACGATTTCTCCAACTTCAAAGGCCTGGGTGGTGACCCAGCCGCTTATAGGGGCGTGGAGGAAGAAGTTCTCGCGCTTGCTCCTGAGAGCCTCCAGCGAGGCTTTCGCCCGCTCCACCTCTGCTTCCGCCGCTTCAATGTCCTCGGCTCTTGCTCCTTTCTTCAGAGCTTCAAGCTTCGCCCTCGCCAGTTCCACTGCAGCCTCTGAAAGCTTGAGGCTTTCTTCGGCCTTGTGGACCTGTTCCTTCAGGGACAGAGGATTTTGCCTCATCTTCTTCAGGGTTTCCAGGGTCTTCTGGGCCTGTTCGAGGGATGCTTTGCAGGCGTTGTGCTCTTCCCAGGCCAGGCTCAGCCGCTGGGAGGCGAGGTTCCACTGGTAAAGCAATTCATCAATCTGATGCCTGGGTGGCTCTATGGTCCTTGTGATTACACCGCCCCCCGGAACGGGGATTTCCACCACAATCTCTTTTTCCAGAGCAGGGACCATTTCCTCATACATGGAGACCTCGGCTTCGGCGGCCTGAATGCGGCTGTAGGTTGCCCTGAGGGATGCATCCAGGACTTTTATCTGACCTTCCAGCGAGTGGATCTGTGCATCCAGGTCCTGGGGGTTAGCCAGCATCTCCCTGGTCACTTCTGCGATTTTGCGGGCCATATCTCTGGCCGCCTCGGCCTGGGCGAGCTCCGCTTCAGCTTTGCGGACGTCTTCTTCCCTGGGGCCAGCTTTCAGGAGGGCGAGCCTGGCCTGAGCCATGCGCAGTGCAGCTTCCGCCTGGCGTATCTGAAGGTCCAGCAGTTCGGTGTCCAGCTCCACCAGGAGCTGCCCGGCTTCAACCCTGTCGCCTCGCTTTACATAAATAGCCTTAATCCTGCCCCCGGTTTCCGAGGAAATGACTACTTCCTCCGCTTCAATTGTGCCGAAGAAGCCATCTCTTTCCGATCCGAACCCCTGCGGGGCAAACATCTGCCACGCTGCAATCCCTAACCCCGCAAACACGATCAGGAAGAGCAAAGGGAGTAATCTCTTCCTCACTCCTTCCCCCCTTTCCTGAGGATCACGGTGGGTTTGCAGGTTATTTCTCCTCCCTCAAATTTGCAGGCCGGAAGCCCCCACTCGTCCGTGTAGACATCCGTCACCGGGTAACCCAGGGGGCCGAGAGGTCCTCCCTGGCGGTAAATGTATTCATCCCGGATCGGGCCGTAGAGGAGGTAAGCCCTTTTCTCGCCCTGCCTGAGCATTATTATGGACTCGCGCCGCCCCGAAGGGGTGCGGAAATCCTGAACCCATCCGTTGCCCCAGCGGTGGACAGGGACCCCGCCACCGTTGTCAAAGGGCAGGCCGATGGCTTCCTGTCCGCCGTGCCTGAGGTAACATTCCACAATGGGCCAGTAGAGGGTGCCGTCCTTGTCCCTCCCCACTCCCGCCGGGATCAGGTCCGTGGGCAATCTGGTGAGCAGGGAGCGGAATACCCAGTAGGGTTTGGTCTTCCGCTCTTCTTTCCCGAAACCTCCGGGTTTGTAGAGGCCGTAGGATTTATCGGCGAAATCCTGGAGGCAGAAAAGCACCGCAGCTTTCACCCGCGAGTCGCCCGCCAGGTATTCAATGGCTGCCCTTATCATGCTGGCCTGAAAATCCTCTCCGTTATCGGATGTCCAGCCGAACTCGGAGATGTATATCCCCTTGGCGGTATCGGTTCCTTCGTATCTGGTGACCACTTTCCAGATGGCATCAATGTATTTCTTGAAGGTCACGCGCACGCAATCGGGGGTGGATTGGGGTGAACTGCAAACGTAGAGGTGGTAGCCGATGCCGTCAAGAGGGTATGACCCCAGGTCTTTCCGGACTTCCTCCCACCTCTGCATATCTATCCCGTTTTTGTAGAGGGCATCAAGGTAGCTGGATCCATCATCGGGGCCGGTGGGGAGGTCGTGGGCCAGGATGGGGCCTGAGATCAGGGTCACATCAAAGCGAGGCTTCACTGCCAGGTAGATTTCCCGCAGGATCTTAGCCATCCAGTAGGGATGGACCCAGGCTTTATTTCCCCCATGCCAGTCATTGGGTTCGTTGAAGCTTTCAAAGACCCAGATGCGGTCGTGGAACCTCTCCACGATGGTTTTGAAGCATTTCGTGTAAAGGTTTATCCACTCCTCAGCTGCTGAGGACGGAAGAGGCTCCCTGAGAATATCGCCCATGTCGGGGACAGGGGTAGCCTGGGAGCCCACAAGGGCGTAGATGGCTATGCCTCTTTCCAGGAGCCTGTCAATTATCCGGTCGTAAGTTGAGATGAACTCGGGATGGTTGGGGTCATTCCACGGCCTGAGTATGAAGTTCAGGCGGACGAAGTAAGTCTGGGTGTGGGCTACAATGTCGGGGTTTTCCAGTTGCGGGGCTGGTGAGCCGCTCTGAAGGACCGGCTCATTGACATCAATCCCTATTTTGCCAAGGGGTTTAAGGGCCATCGCTCCCCTCCACAAAGTGGATTTTGAGGCGCTTTATCTTTGCAAAACCTCCGTAGCCGATGACTTCCAGCACATCTTCCGGCCTCGCCGTAGCCGATGGGCTTGTCTCTAACATCATCCACAGGGCGCAGCCCGGCTCCTCGCTCTCCACTACTTTCAACCCCTTTATCAGGGGCCTCAGGTCAAATTCCCTGATTTTACCCCCCTTCTCTCGCCTGAAGGGTATGGATTCCCGGCTTTTGATCTTCTCCACCGCCTGGGCAAGCTCCTCCCTGTCGGTGCAATCTGGGAGTAGCACAAGGTATTCCGATGCCTTCACCCTCTGGGGCAGGGATAGGGCCTCATCCCCGGCAACCTCAGCCCTGACGATCCCAAGACCGGCGGGGAGGTGAGGCAAAACTTTCGCCAGGAATTCTTCAGGGGATAGGGGCGAGGTCAGGGTGATTTCCATCACCTCCTCCAGCCCCTCGAACCCGACCGGGAGGGGGGAGGCCACGGTTATTCTGGGGTGAGGCGTGAAGCCGTGGGAGTAGGCCAGGGGTATTCCCGCACGCCGTAACAGCCTTTCCCACAGCTTCATAAGGTCCAGGTGCGAAATGTATCTCAGGGGGCCGGTCTGGGAATAGGTTATCCTCAGTTTAAAGGTGCTGCTCATCCTTCTTCCAGGCTTCTTCTGCCTCCTGAATTATCCTGACGCTTCGGCTTGCGCCTATGCGGTTGGCTCCGGCTTCTATCATGGCCAGAGCCTGTTCCAGGGAGGATATTCCCCCGGCTGCTTTAACCCCCATCTTTTCCCCCACCGTCTCTCGCATCAGCCGGACGTCCTCCACCGTTGCTCCTCCTGGTCCGAAGCCGGTGGAAGTTTTGACGAAATCGGCGCCTGCTTCCAGGGCCAGTTTGCAGGCCATCACTTTCTCTTCCCGGCTCAGCAGAGCTGTTTCCAGGATGACTTTGACCAGGGCTCCGGCGCTGTGAGCGACGGCTACAACCCGGGCTATGTCCTCCCGAACGAGGTTGTAATCGCCGCTCTTCATGGCCCCCACGTTCATGACCATATCAATTTCCTCTGCCCCAAGGGCTATCACTTTCTCGGCCTCAAAGGCCTTTACCTCCGGGAGTGTGGCGCCCAGGGGGAAGCCAACGACGCTGCAAACTTTCACCCCCGTCCCTCTCAGGATGGAGGAAGCCAGAGGCACGTAGCTCGGATTGACGCAGACGGAGAAGAAGCCGTAGCGGATTGCTTCCTGGCACAGGGCTTCAACCTGCGCCCGCGTTGCCTCAGGCCTGAGGAGAGTGTGGTCGAAGAAGCAAGCGAGCTCTGAGGGGCTGAGTTTGAGGGTCATTTTCCCACCTCCGGAGCCGGTAATGGGCTCAAGAAAAGGCTGTCCCTGTAGGAAGGGATAATCCGCCAGCGGGTCGGGGGCCAGTAGCACAGCCAGGCCTTGCCCACTATGTAACGGATGGGCAGCATCCCCCAGTTGTGGGAATCGGACGAGAAATTCCTGTTGTCCCCCAGGACGAAGACCTCATCCGGGCCGACTGTGGCCGGTCCCCAGGAGTAGGTTGCTTCGGCCAAAGGGTATGGTTCATGCAGGAGCTGGCCGTTGATGTAGACTTTCCCCCCTCTGATTTCCACCGTTTCCCCGGGGAGAGCGATCACCCTCTTGATGAAAGTGCGCCTGAAATCCTTCGGGAACCGGAATACCACCACATCACCCCTCTGAATCGGGTGGAAGTAATACGAGAGGCGGTTGACCATTATGTATTCGCCCTGCTGGAAGTTGGGCTCCATGCTGGAGCCGTAAACTTTGTAGTTTTCAAACCCTGTCCTGACCAGGAAGAACAGGACCAGGCTCAGGAGAACGGTCTCCACCAGTTCGCGGAAGAAAGCCTCTGCCTTCCCTACCATTACTCCTCTCCGACTTCAAAAGTTACCACTTCTTTGCCCTGGAGCTTCTCCAGGACTTTTTCCACTATCAGGTCAAGGTGCTGGCTTGAGTGGACGAAATCAAGGCGATCGGCCGGGATTTTGAGGACGGGGCTGAAATTGTAGCGGCTTATCCACTCCTCGTAGAGGCCATTGAGTTTCTCCAGGTAATCCCTGGAGATCTTCTTCTCGTAATCCCTGCCCCGCATGGCGATGCGCTTCTCAAGGGTTGGGACCGATGCCTGGAGGTAGATGACCAGGTCGGGCGGAGGGAGGAAGGGGATTATGGCCTCGTAGAGCTGGCGGTAAGTCCGGTAGTCCCTTTCGTTCATAAGCCCTTCCCGGTAGAAGTTCTCCACGAAAATCTCCGCATCCTCGTAGATGGTGCGGTCCTGTATCACAGAGTGGGGGCTTTTGAGCAGGAGGTTGTAGTAGTGGAGTTTGCGGGCCAGGAAGAAGACCTCGGAGTGGAAGCACCAGCGGGACATATCCTGGTAGACTTCGGAGAGGTAGGGGTTCTCATCGGCTGCCTCGAAGAAAGGTTCCCAGCCGAGCTTCTCGCTCAGAAGCCTGGTGAGGGAGGACTTACCCACCCCTATGTTCCCGGCTATCGCCACAAACCTTTTCATCTTCCACCCCCTATGGAGAAGAGAGAGGGCTTCCTGGCTATCCCCTCTTCCAGAGCCGACCGGATCATCCCCACTATCAGTTCCAGGTCCTCCCTCCTCCGGACGAAGTTCAATTCCTCGGTGTTTATGCGGAGGACCGGTGCCTCATCGTATTGGGAGAAAAACTCATCGTAGGCGAGCCTGAGGCGGTGGATGTAATCCCGATCCATGTTCCGCTCATAGGGGCGGTCCCTCAGGGCGATCCTCTCCATGAGGACATCAGTGCTGGCCTGGAGGAGGCAGACCAGATTGGGGGTCACGATTTTCTGGGACAGGATGCGGTATATCTGCTCGTATAGGTTCAGCTCTTCCCCTTTGAGGTTGAGGGTAGCGAAGAGCCTGTCTTTGACGAAGGTGTAATCGCTTATGAGGTTGCCCCGGGCCAGGGCTTCGGGGACCATTTCCCGCTGCTGGTTGTAGCGACTGAGCAGGAAGAAAAGCTGAGTCTGGAAGGCGTAGCGCTCGCGGTCCTGGTAGAATTTTTCCAGGAAGGGGTTCTCCTCAAATATTTCCAGGAGGAGATGGGCGTTGAAGTAAGGCTGGAGGAGCCTTGCCAGAGTGGTTTTACCCACTCCTATAGGGCCTTCAATAGCGATATAGACGCCGGGCATGGAAATCCTCTAAACAAAATATAACGCCCCTGGCAGGACTCGAACCTGCAACCAACGGCTTAGAAGGCCGCTGCTCTGTCCTGTTGAGCTACAGGGGCACGGTATTTTCAAGAAAATTTTAGCACAAATTTGCCCCTCTGACAAATCATTGGGGGGCCTCCGCTGAGCGGTTCGGTAATTGTTCAATTGTTGGTAAAATAAGAGGCAGATTTTGAAGGGTAAGCGAGTGTGCAGCTGCTCTTCATTTTGCCCAAAAGCGGAACCGAATGCCCCCATCCAGGATGCAAAGGGAAGCACTTCCACCGATTTTAGGAGGTGCGCAAGTCGTTGCGAGATGCTAATGCGCGGGAGTAAAAGCTTATCGCTACTGATATCTGCGCTGTGGCCATATCTTCCTGCCCGTGATGCAAGTAAAAACAAAGGTTCGGGTTCCGGTGGCGAAAAGGAAACTTATGACCGGTCTCGTCCACCGCTGGGGCGATTGGAAAAGAAGGGTGTAGTCCCGGCTCAGCGCCTAAAGGCGCTAATCCTCTTCAGTTGCGGAAGAAAATCTACGACTAGATTGAACGAGTCTTTTTCCTTCTGGGAACAACGCTTTTGAAGCCCTAAATCTGTCGTCCATTTTGTCGAGGGAGTTCTTGCTCCCGGTAACGTTATTATTTGGCTTGACCCATATTCTGACCTACCCTAAAGATTGTCCCAATTTTTTCAAGCTTAGGCTAAGTATAAACAAATAGACTGCCAGTAGCCCCTTACTGAAACCTTCGCTTAAGCCAAAAGCAGCAAGATTTACAGGGGCCAGATCAATAGGTCCTTTCCCATTAAATAGGATTGAAAAGTGGCCCAGGATAGGCGAATACTCCGGGATAAATAGGATTTTGGTTTCATCATTCACCATTAGCATATACTCTGCAAAATTCACCCCTACACC
The DNA here is from genome assembly GCA_034431695.1 of Anaerolineae bacterium. GTDB lineage: Bacteria > Chloroflexota > Anaerolineae > SpSt-600 > SpSt-600 > SpSt-600. The sequence goes on from DAOUCW010000167.1 coordinate 11,990, forward strand.
TAAAAATTGGACTACAGCGCTAAGGGAGGAAGCTAAAACAACAACGTGCCTAATGCTTCTATCATTCCACAGAGTTCCCAGAGGTAACACCAAAAAGGGCATAGTAGGCACCAAAAACCTTGGTCCCCAGGACCAACCACCATGCCAGGTCCAGAAAGGTGCATGGAAAAGAACATAGGAAACTAAAAGCCCAGCGCACAGCGCCGTTTCCAAGGATCTACCCATCTTTAAAAACTTGGCCAGAGCCCAGGGGAGGAGAAATACAAGGGGAACGAATAAAAATAAACCTTTGCCCGAGCTCATCAATAACCCATATAAACCTACAAACAAAGGAGTAGACCATTTTTCTCCTTCATATCCGCCAGTAACTTTTCCAAAAGCATAAAGGTTGTAACCCAATGATAATGAAAGCGCTAATAAGATTGGAAGAATCCACGTTAAAAAATGTGGCAAATACAATTCACGGCTTTTAAGTTTTTTCCAGAAAAATAAGGTGGCCCACGGAATGGTTATTAAATCGCTTAGCCTGGTTAGTAATGCCCATCCAAAGGCCAGGCCGCTCCACAAGACCAGGGTTAAAGAAGGCCTTTGGATATATCGCCAAAGAAAATAAAAACCTCCAGTAATACAAAGCGCGGCTAATGGTTGATTAAAATTGAATTTAGCATAAGGCCATGCCATAGTGGCTAATCCATATACTAATGCGAGTGCTACAGCTGTATCAACCTTGCCGAATAAATTCAAGGCCCACAAACCTACCAGTAATCCTGTAGAAGCAGTAAACACCGCATTAGCCTTATCCGCGAACCATTTTCCCATCAGGATCGGGTCCCCATCATGTAGTATAAGGTGCAAACCTTTACCTAAAACGTAAAAAGGCACCAGGGCCAATGATTGGCCAAGTCCATACTTGCTATAGCACAGGCCACCCTTCCCTGGAGGAGCATTGGGTAGCCTTGCTTCACATTGAAAGCCCAGGTTTCCTTTCTCCACCAGAGTTAGAGTAAGCCTGAACATAACTTCCCCATCGGTAGAATAATAACCATTTCCCATTGTCAAGAGATAAATGCTCAATAGAGTTAAAAATATCCACTTCCCTGGGAAAGACCTTTTTTCCATCTTTATACCCTTAATAACCCTTAATAAGGTGAAAGTCTTTAAAATTTCATCGGGATGTTGCCGTTGGTAGTTCAAGCCAGAAGAAACGGTCGGGATATAATTTGCCTTCCTTAATTATCGGAAGGTGTATTAAAGAAGTCCAATCGTACATCGCTATTCCTATTTTTTCAATTTCCTTGAGGCTAACATTTAGCACCCTTTCGTCCCTTATAGAACTCCCGCTGT
>DAOUCW010000168.1:0-2585 GCA_034431695.1 Anaerolineae bacterium
TTCCGGCCCAGGTTGCAGGGGTCGTGGTAGGTCATCGGCACGTCAAAGGCGCCGGGCCGGACCCGGATGCGCCCTTCCTGCAGGTATTGAGCGACCAGTTGCACCACGCTGACCCGCTGGATGCCCGCGATCTCCTCCCCGAACCAGTGGTCCCAGAAATTGAGGAGCGTCCGGGTGGCATGGCCACACTCCGCGTAGGCGATGACCTGCACGCCCAGCCGCCTGGCCTCCTGGACGATCCAGTGGGCCGCCTGCTTCGCCTTTTCTGTATTGCCGACGAAGAAGGAGTGGTTGGTGGCGGTGAACATGCTCAGCGTCCAGGACTCCTTCGCGGCGTGGAAGATTTTCGCCAGCGGGATGATGGCGTGCTCGCCGACGACCGGCACGTAGAGGACGCGTGCCGGCTCGTCCACCGGAATCCGCAGGTCCGGGATGCCCCACTCCTTCCGGAGGCGCTCCTCCAGTTCCCGGATCTGGCCCACGTAGAACTCTTTGAGAGCGTCTATGATTTCCCCTTTGCTGACCTCGGCGTTGCCGATCTCGGCGACCATCTCCATCCCCATCCCTTCTTGGAGGAGGGCGTAGCGGGCGGTGCTGACCAGGAGTCCGGTATCCAGGTGGAAGGGGCAGATCAGGGTGCAACGTCGGCAACCGGTGCAGTCCCAGAGGGCCCGCCGGAGTTCTTCCACCATCCGCTCATCCGGCCGACGGTTCTCCCGATACCAGTCCAGCAGCGGATTGCCTTTAGGCTGAAGCAATTTTTTCACCAGCAGCGCCCGGTAAGCAGGGATGTGGGCGGGGTTATGGGAAGTCACGTAGAAATGGCAGGCGTCCGCACAGAGCCCACAGCGAGTGCAAATATCCAGTTGATACTGGAGTGGGCGACTGATGCGCTGGCGCATTACTTCGGTAAATTTCTCCAGCATCGCACCCTCCTAACTGTAGGCTACCATCTTGGCCAGCGGATAGCCGACCATATGGGTGAATTTGCTGAAGGGGAAGTAAACCATCAGCAACTGGACCAGGGCGAAATGCCAGATAAAGGAAGAGCCCGCACTCTGGGGCACAGGTTGCCAGCGGAAGGTGGCCAGACCGAGGAAAAAGCGATTCAGTTCACCGTAGTCCAGCGTGTGGAGCAGATGGATGTGGAGACCGGTGACGGCGATGCCAATGAGGAGCAGGAGAGCCAGATAATCTTGGGGGACCGAGAGGTATTTGCGGGGGCCGCCCAGGCGGTGACCCAGAGCGTAGGCCAGGAAGGCCAGGAACGCGATCCCCATCAGCGTGCCGAACGCGATCCAGGCCGCTGTTCCCTCCACTGGGGGGATGGAGACGAAAACAGGCACGTGGTGCAGCAAGGTCAGGAAGAGGGCCGCGTGCAGCGCCAGGCCGGCGGTGATGGGGAGGGCGGAGCCGCTGATCTTGATGGCGTTGAATATCATTTTCAGGGTGATGGTCTCTATCAGCATCTCCAGGAAGGGACCCAGGCGGCGGTGGGGACGGGGATAGAGGGAGAGATGACCCGCCACGGGCTTCCTCTGATACCACCGGTAGAGCCGATACGCCATCCCGCCGACAAAAACGGCGACGGCGATGTAAGGGGTGATGTAGTAGAACAGAAAGGCCAGGGTTGACATGGGCACCTCCTGTATTTTGTGCCGACTGAAGCAGTCTGCTTTTGGCCTCTGGCCCCCGGTTGGCGAAGGCCGATGCCTGGCAGACGGCTACAGGCCTATGCGCTATTTGACCCGGCGGATGTAGAACTTGAAGATGCCCTCGCCCTTCTCCATGCTCACCAGTTCGTTGCCGGTGCTCTTGCACCAGGCCTGGATATCGGCAACGGAGCCGGGGTCGGTGGCCAGGACCTCCAGGATGCCGCCTACCGAGACATTCTTTATTTCCTGGCTGGTCTTCACCACGGGCATGGGGCACTTGAGCCCGCGAGCATCCAGAGTCCTTTCAGGGGTGAACTCGGCCATTTCTGCACCTCCTTGCAGGGTTAAATGAACAGTGTCAGGTGAGATTTGTTTGCTTCGGCGATGAAGGTGGCAGCTCCAACCACATCGCTCACTTCGTCAATGAGATCCTCCCGGCGGATGCCCATGACGTCCATGCTCATCTGGCAGGCCAGGAGCTTGACCCCCATGTCAATAGCCATCTGGCGGAGTTCGGCCAGGGACGGGACGTTGTGCTGCTTCATCATTTTCTTGAACATCCAGCGGCCAATTCCACCCATGTTCAGTTTGCTGGGGCCAATGCCGTTAATGTCCTTGAGGAAGAGGCTCAGCATGCGCTGGAAGAAGGTCTTGCCGGTGGGCACCTTCTTCTTGATGGCCTGAAGGCCCCAGAAAGTGAAGAACATCGTGGTCTCAATGCCGCTGGCGGCTGCTGTGGTGGCAATGATGAAAGCTGCCATCACTTTATCCATATCGCCGCTGAACACGACTATTGAGGCCTTCTTGGCTTCATGTTCGTGCCCGTTCATCTCCGCACCTCCGATTAATGTATTTAGATGGCTTAATAATACCACTGTTCCCGTTAAATTGCAAGGGGGAATTAACCGGTCAGCTTCTCCTGAACTCGCC
>DAOUCW010000169.1:0-9599 GCA_034431695.1 Anaerolineae bacterium
TGGTTTCATATCCCTGTTCCTGGAGAGCCACGTAATTCCTGATAGCCCCCAGGTAATTGCCGAGGTGCTGTCTCCCTGTGGGGCGAGCTCCGCTGAACACCCTTTTCCCCATAATGCCCTCCCCTGGCTTTTTGGTTTAAGTTTACCACAACGAAAAAACCAAGACAAGGAAAAATATCGCCCCGTTCACCAGTGCGGAATCCCGATCGTCTGGCCCTTCAGACAGCTCGGGGGTTGACACGGCTTCGGGGCCTGTGTTAATACTCTTTAAGGGGTGGGAAGCGATGGGGAGGAAGATCTGCCTCTTCGTGAGTTCAAGCCGCGAGCTTGAGGCTGAAAGGGAGATAGTGGGGCAGGTGGTGGCCGAGTTGCCCATATCCAGGGGGTGGGAGATACGCCATACTTCTCACACTGGCGAACCCCTTGATTCCCTCAGGGAAGCTATTGAAAGGGCAGACCTCTACCTCATAATCCTGGGGCAGGATGCCTCGGCTCCAATCGGGCAGGAGTGGGAGTTCGCCCGGAGGCTGAACAAGCCCACCCTGGCTTACCGGAAAGAGGTGAGCTACAGCCCTTCGGCCCAGTATTTCCTGAGAGTCAGCAAATTTGAGTGGAAGGTCTTCAGGGAGGCGGAGGAGCTGCGGAAGGATCTGGCAAGGGCTCTCGCTCAGGAGCTGCTGGATTTGAAGAACCGCTACGGCCTTTTCCCCGAGGATGTGGAGAAGCTCTTCCAATTTCTGGAAGAAGGCGAGGGAAGGGAGGGCTTTTCCCCGAAGGGCCGCGGAGCCGGGGAGAGCGGGGTCATCCTGGGGCGTTAGGAGCCTGCAGGGCCCTGAGGACTGCCCCCGCCACATCGGTTATGGCCCCGCAGGAGGAAAACAACTGCGCCGCCGGCCCCACAACCAGGAGGGGGACGGGGTTGACGGTGTGGATCTTCACGGAGTTATCCTCAACGTTGCCGTGATCGCTGGTGAGCACGAGGGTGAAGGAGTTCGCTCCCGACCCCAACACTCCCGAGAGGAAGCGGTCAAAGAGGTTGATGGTCTCTTCAACGCTCCACGGAAGCTTCTGATGCCCGGCCAGGTCCAGCAGGAAAGTCTCGTAGAGGGTCAGGTCGTATTCCTCTGCCAGGCGGGCGAGGTTGCGTCCGGCCTCCTCCGGTTCAATCTTCTCTATGCCCGGGATCTTGAGGTAGTTCACGATGTATTCGTGGATTATGTCCCAGTAGACTGCTCTGCCCGCTTTCAGGTCCTCTAAGGTGCGGAAGGGTATTCCGGCGGATATGGTGAGCCAGCTTGTGGCGGAGTGAGGCCTCCTGCCGCTCTCCACCAGCTCAAAGTAAACCGGGGTGTAGGCATTGGCGAAAGTGACCTTGAAACCCAGCTCCCTGGCTTTCCTGAGGAAATTGTGCTCCTTGAGTATTTCAACGAGGGATCCTGTGGGCCAGGCGTGGAGGTGGGCGTTGACCAGGGCCGGGGCATTTATACCGGTGAAGAGAGCAGTCTGTCCTGTAGCTGACTGGGGTATCCCTTCAACCCCGAGCTGTGCGTCAAGAGCTTTCAGGAGGAGGCCTTCCTTCTCCTGCACCCTCTCCAGCGTGAAGGGCCCGCCGAGCAGTCTCCTGAGGAAGGGGGTAGAAGCTCTGGAAAACGGGTTTTGTTCCCCATCCGGGCCGAGGCCGAGGCCATCGGCGAAAATGAAGAGGATTTTGCCCATCAGAACTTGTAGCCTATGCGGCGCAGGAAAGCCTTTCGCTCCTCTATATCCTTTTCGGTCTCAATGCCTTTGCTCTTCACGCCGTCTATTACCCCCAGGATGCCCCGTCCCTGCTCCGTTTCGGCGATGATCACTTCCACGTCGTTGGCGGTGGCGCAGAAGATGCGGCAGACTTCGGGCACGTTCTTTATGGCGTTGAGGACGTTTATCGGATAGAAGCCGGGAGCGAGGCAGACGATGAAGCTGTGGCCGGCACCCAGGGCGAAGGCGTTTTTCCTGGCGAGCTCTATCATCTCCTCGTCGGTGCCGGCGTAGCGGACAAGGGCAGGGCCTGAGGATTCGCAGAAGGCCACCCCGAACTTTATCCCGGGGACGGTGTTGACCATGGCCTCGTAGATGTCTTCAACCGTCTTTATGAAGTGGCTCATCCCCAGGATTATGTTGACGTTGGCGGGCTTCTCAATCTTGACCACCTTGAGTTCCATGGCTCCCTCCGGCCATCAGAGGTGATCGGTTTCCTCGGTCCCCCATATCAGGGCTCTGATTTCAGCCCTGGGGGTTTTCCGCAAAGATTCGTAGAACTCCGGGGTCCCGTAATCCCTGACCCTTATCGGGACGGGCATGGGGACAGCGTGTCCCAGGATCAGGGCCTGCTGGCGGGTCTCAAGCTTGGCTAACACTTCCCGGAGGTTGCTTGCTCCCGGCACTCCGCTCAGCACAGCTTTTATATCGGCTTCGTTGTCCAGAAGGCAGGTTATTCGGGTGGCTATCTGGCTCATGACTTCTTCATCTATGCCGCTCGGGCGCTGATCCACTACAAGGAGGGTGACATTGTATTTGCGCATTTCCCGGGCGATGGTCCCGAATATGGTCTGGCGGGCCACTGCGGGGTCGAGGAACTTGTGGGCTTCTTCTATGACGATCACCAGTTGTGGGGGCTCAGCCCCGAACCCTCCCAGGGCGCTCTCCTTCATCCGGACGAACTCCTCGTGGATGCGCCTGGTTATGTAGTTGGCCACCACGATGTAGGCTTTGAGGTCCCGCCCGAACCTGCCGAATTCCAGGACCACGCTCCTGTTCCTGAGGATGTAGTCCAGCATCACCTGCACCGAATCCTCGTCGGTCTCGGTGCAGAAGAAGGGGAAATCCCTGAGGCGGGAGAGCTTGCGGTGCAGGGCATTTATGGTCGGAGGGCTTTGCCTGTGCCTATCCACAAGCTCATCAAAGTCCTCATCGGAGAGGTTGAAAAATCGCTCCAGCCATTCCTTGCCCCAGGCCCTCCGCATTGTGTAAATTGCTCCGATTCCGGCCTCGGTTATATCCAGCACCCTCTGCAGGGTGACCAGGTCCTCCGGTTCAACGGAGTGCCAGGGTATTCGCACCACGGCATCGGGCCTTATCCCCCGCCTGTAGGTGGACTCCGGGTCCAGGGTGAAGATGGCGACCCGGTCCCCGAAAAGCTGGCGGAGGCCTTTGACCCTCAGTCCCCCTTCCCCTTCGGCTTCCCAGCCGTATTCGCTGTGCATGTCAAAGACAAGGCAGGTGGCGACGTTCTCTCTCAGGATTCCCGTGAGGAGGAGGCGTGTGAGGAAAGTCTTGCCCGTCCCGGACTTCCCGAAGATCCCGCTGGAGCGCTCCACGAGCCTTTCCATGTCCACCACTAACTTTATCCCTTCCATATCAATGGGCTCGCCGATGTAGAAGAAGTGCTTGCCTGAGACCCCTTCTCTCCCGAAGACTTTCTCAACATCTTCCTGGCGGGCGTAATAGACGGGGGAGAAGTGGGCGGGTATAGTGCGGGCGGGCTTGGGCTCCCTGGCTCCTTCCTCCAGAACCAGGTGGACCGAAACGTTGAGTTTGCCGAAAACCCCTGTGCCCGAGATCACCTCCGAGATAAAGGGGTCGGTGACATCGGGAGGGTTTTTCTCCAGGAATGGGTTGGTGGTGTCAAGGGAGATATCGGTTATTATGCCGAAGAAGCGCCTTGTCTGCCCCTTTATTATCACATACCTTCCGACCGCCACCCCCTCAATTACGGCGCCCGGGTCGAGCTTGACGACCAGTCCGCCGGAGAGGGATCCGCCAACCACTATCCCGAGCTTCCTGGCTTCCATCAGCAAATCTTCCCTTCCCATGCCGTCATCTCCCTGCCTTCCAGAAGTATATCACAGGGGGGTGGACGCAGCAACCTGGAAACTTCGGCAGGGTTGAACCCCGTGCCGGAGAACCTTCCAGCAGGGCGAACCCGACATAAACTGCAGTGGGCTGGAGGGAAAGGGCGATGGCTTTACGAGCACCTGACCAGGACGCCGTAGTAATCCCCCCCGAGGTGGTGGAGAGGCTTCAGTTCTTCAACCTCCAGCTTCCAGACCTTATCAAAAGCCTCCTCCGCGACGGAAGCGGCTACCACCTGCCCCACGAAGAAGGTATGGTCTCCTGTGGTGAAAGCGTCGGTGAGCACGCATTCTATGTGGCCAAGGCACTCTTCAATCAACGGCACATCAATTTCCAGAGCATCAACGGGGGTCAGGCCAGCCTTGGCAAATTTATCCACATCCCGGCCAGAGTAGGTCCCGCAGATTTCCACCGCTTTCAGGAGAGATATGCCGGGTATATTCAGGGCGAACTGCTCGCTCTTCTTGATGAGGTCGTGGGTGAAGCGGGCTGGGTGTATGGCCACACCTACCAGGGGGGGAGAGAAGCTCAGCGGAGTGATCCAGGAAGCACTCATCACGTTCTCCCGGTCCTTGTAGCGGGAAGTAACCAGCACTACTCCGCCAGCATTTATGAGCCTCAGACCCTGAGCAGGAGCTATTTCCACTTTCTTCATGGCCTGCTCACCTCGTCTCTCTCCTTCTCCAAGAGTATACCGACCTCGTGAAAGCCGAGTTTGTGGTAAAAGCCTCTGGCAGCGAAATTATCGGCCTCGGTTATCACTTCTATCTCAATGCATCCTTTCCTGAAGCATTCCTCCGCCACCCGTTCCATGAGGCTGGTCCCTATGCCCCTGCCTCTGGCCCCCTCGGCTACTATGAATTCATCAATCAGGGCCACAAGCCCCGCGTGGGAGAGGCTCTCCCGATACCAGACCGTCGCCAGGCCTTTGATTTCCCCCTCCTCTTCGGCGATGAAGGCTTCAAAATTCGGGCTGGAAATCGCCTTCTCCCAGCGGGGGACGAATTCATGGTAAGGGGTGACTTCCAGCCTCACGAAATCCTGGAGCTGAGCGAGCAGCTTCCAGGCTTCCGGGGCATCCTCCGGACCCGCTCTGCGGATTTTAAGGTGCATACTTGAATGGGTGGCGGGCGGCATCTTTCTCGTTCAGGATTTCCTCCAGGACAGGGCGCCTCTCAATGGCCTTGCGTATGGCTGCCCGCATCGCTTTGAAATTGTTGAGCTCAATGCGCTTCTCAATCGCCGCCGAAGGGTGCACGAAGGCGTTCACGATCATGATGATCCTGTCCAGGATGGACTCGGGCAGGGTGCCATCCGCTATCATCCAATCAATGGCCCTGTTTATCCCCCTTGCGGCTACTTCGTAAATCTGATGGCGCTGGCGAGCTGTCCGGACGGTTACCGTCGGGACCAGGATGACCGTGGGGCGTTCCCTGATTATCGCCATTTCGTGCCCGGGGCGCTCCTCCTTGAGGGCCCTTTCTGCGGCCCTTCCGACGGGGCCGTCTTTAACCCCCATGACCAGGTCAATATGGGCTATCTCGTGGAAGGGTGGCCCCGAGAAGCCTTCGCCCACGGCGAACGTGAGGTCAAAGGTCCTGTTCTTCACCTGGTAAGCCACGGGGAAAGAGGTCCTCACCCTTTCGTTGCCCAGGTGGTATTCCACCTCCTGGCGGGGTATTTTCCCGAGGGCTTCCAGCTCAAACCGCAGCTCTTCCTGGTCTTCCCTGCGGAAGGCATCGCCCGGCATCATGGGGAGGCGGGAGTTACCAACCTTCAGGCCCATCATCATGAGGCCTTCCTTCACTGCCTGGGTGGAGCCCTGCCTGACCACGATGCGGATTATCTTCTGGATCTTCCTCTGCCATTCCCTGGCCGTATCCAGGTCGCCCGATTTCACGGCCCTGTAGATTTTCTGCCATATATCGGGCACGAGGTTGGCCGAGGCTAAGATGGCGCCATCAGCTCCTGCGGCCAGAGCTGCCACCACCGTCTCATCGTGCCCGGTGAATATGCCGACTTCTCCCCAGACTTTTTCAATGAGGGCCATGAGGAAGGGTATATCGCCGGAGGAATCCTTGATGCCTATGACGTTTTCCAGGTCCAGAAGCGAGCCCTCGGCCGTCCACCACTCGTGGTGGGTGCCGGCGCACTGGGGGATATTGTAGAGGATGATGGGGATGCCGACCTTGTTCACAGCCCGGTAGTGATCGTAAATTTCGTTGTAAGTGGGTTTGAGGTAGAAGGGCGTGACCACGAGGGCGGCGTCGGCTCCCACCTCTTTGGCGAAGCGGGTCAGCTCCAGCGTTTCCTTGGTGGAGGGAGCTCCGGTCCCTGCTATGACCGGCACTTTGCCTCCGGCTTCCTCAACCGTTATCTCAATGACCCTTTTCCTCTCTTCCGGGGAGAGGTAGACGAACTCGCCAGTGGTCCCGGCAGCCAGGAAGCCGTCCACATGGGGGAGGAGGAAGCGTATGAGCTCGCGGTAAGCCTCCTCGTCCAGAGAGCCATCTTCTTTGAAGGGGGTCACCAGAGCCGGGATAATCCCCTTGAACCATTCAGGTTTCTTGCCCATGATAACCTCGCAAGCTTCCGGAGTTAGCGGAGATATTATAGCACATCGGCAATTGAACACAAAAAGCCTCCGGGAGGGTGCCGCCTGAACTGCCCTGCGGGCTGCCGGCCTGAGCAAGCCGGGACTTCCGTTGACGGGCTGCGGCTTCCGGGTTACAATTCCCCGGAAGGTTAAACTTGAAGCTCTGGAGGAGGCTTATGCCTGCCACTGTCATCGTTGGTGCGCAGTGGGGTGATGAAGGGAAAGGGAAGATTACGGATCTGCTCGCCCGGGAAGCGGACTTCGTAGCTCGCTACAATGGTGGCGATAACGCCGGGCACACCGTGGTGTTCGGGGGCCAGACTTTCCGCCTGCATCACATACCTTCCGGCATCCTTTACCCCGGGGTGGTCTGCGTCCTGGGGAACGGCATGGTGATCAATCCGGCGCGCCTGTGCCAGGAGCTGGATGAACTTGCCTCCAGGGGGGTTGATGTTTCCCCTTCGCGCCTGAGGATAAGCGGGCGTGCTCATCTGGTTCTTCCCACCCACATAGCCCTGGACAGAGCCGAGGAAGCGAGCCGGGGCAGGGGGGCCATAGGGACAACTCACAGGGGCATAGGCCCCGCTTACTCCGAAAAGTTTGCCCGCCGCGGCATCCGGGTGGCTGATATGCTGGGGGATGATTTCGCCGAAAGGGTGGAAAAGGCTGTGGAAAGGGCCAATCGCCTCCTGGAACTGTATGGATTTGAGCCTCTGGACCCGGCTTCGGTCGTGCGGGAGCAACTGGAATATGCTCATCGCCTTGCCCCTTACGTTGAGGATACGTCTTTCCTGCTCAATGAGGCCCTGAGAGAGGGCAAGAAAGTCCTGTGCGAGGGTGCCCAGGGGACCTTCTTAGACATAGATCACGGCACATATCCTTACGTCACCAGCTCTTACCCGACGACGGGCGGAGCAATGGTGGGGCTTGGCATTGGTCCGGGCTGGGTGGAAAGAGTGATAGGGGTCACCAAAGCTTACACCACCCGGGTTGGAGGTGGGCCTTTCCCCACCGAGCTCACCGATGAAATTGGGGATCGCCTGGCCGAAGTCGGGAGGGAGTATGGGACCACGACGGGGCGCAGGCGCCGCACGGGCTGGCTTGATGCGGTGGCTCTGCGTTATGCCGTGATGGTCAACGGCATCACCGAGCTGGCGGTAACCAAGCTGGATGTCCTCACGGGGATTGACCCCATTAAAGTTTGCGTGGCCTACAGGGTGCGAGGGGGGGAATCAAAGCGCTTTCCCCTTTCCACAGAGGAACTTTTCCACTGCGAACCCGTTTACCTGGAAGTGCCCGGCTGGGAAAGCGACATCTCAGGTGTCAGGAGTTTTGAAGAACTTCCGGGCCAGGCCAAGGATTACATCCGGCTTGTGGAGGAACTTGCGGGAGTTCCCGTCAGGATAATTTCAGTGGGGCCGGGAAGGGAGCAGACGCTCTTCCGCCGTTGAAGTTGCTTGCCTTATCCAGTGCAAGGGGGCACCGCGAAACGGTGGATCAGCTAACGGCATTCTCCGCATGCCATCCACCCCGAGCGCTGCCAGGCTGGTCAAACAACTTAAAGGCATGCCCTCCAGAGAGACAGGAGCTCAGGAGGCTCCCCTGAAGCACCTCATTCATTCTAACCTGAGGCCTTCAGTGCTGAGGCCGAGTTCCCGGAGGGCTCTTTCAATTTCTTCCAGCCGATTCCGGGGGATACCCTCTTCTGGCATCACCTCAAAACGGACCCGGAGGCGCAGGCTGGGATCGGTGGCAAAATGGGTGAGCACCTTCGTGTAGAACTGCGTCCACTTCTGCCACGGGAGTTCTCCCTCCCACGAAAGGCGATGCCGGGATACCTCAATTGGCGGGATCATTTGGACTTCGGGCCTGTGCGAAGGCTCTAAAGGATGTGCGGGGGGTTCGGCGGCCTTCGGAGCAGGGGCCGGCTCCGGCGGGGCGATACTTGGCTCCTTTTTCAGGGCCAGCGCTTTCTCACGGGGCAGAATCACGGCATCCTCAGATATCTCCACGTCTTCAGCGCTGAAATCGGGGTCTCCTATCACCACTTCTCCCTGATAACCGCCGTAAGTCCTGATCGCGTAGCCGAATTTCCCTTCTCGCACACCCCGGGCTATGGTCTCCCTGAGGATTTCAGGCTGGAGAAGCCGCGGGAATTGCGGCGCAGCAAAGAAGGCATCCCGCACGGATTTGGTGCTCCAATCCTCAAATGCAGGTGGCCAGTTGCGGACCAGGAAGTCCGGGCTGATGGCGTCTTCCACCAGGCCCTCTTGCCTGAAGCGGGAGATAACCAGGCTCGTGAGGGACTCCGAGGCGCTCGGATGCAGAAGCCCCAGATCCACCTCCTGGAGGTTTCCATCTCCTCCCAGGAAAAGTCCCCGCCGGTAGACACGCCAGACGCCCTCTTTCAGATTCTGTTCCGTCCGGCGTTTCTTCTCCTTCAGTTCCCGGAGCTGGGGATCTTCCAGCTTGAGCCGCTCCCGCTCGACGGGATCCTCCAGGCTTTCCAGGGCCAGCAGCGTCCTGGCCTCGTCAAAAAGCTGTGCACCACCCTCAGCTACAGCGAAGATCAGGCCGCTCTTGTAGGTCCGTCCACGTCCGCCGCAGTTCTGGATCATGTCCAGGACCAGATGTCGGGTCTTCTCCCTGGCGGTATTCTCCCAGCTGTGTTCCGGTGCCAGCACCACCAGGGTCAGGGTGGGAATATCGGGGATGTCTGCTGAACTTTCCGGGAAATAGCGGAGCTCTACCTGTTGACGGGTGCGGAAAGCTTCCCGGATCACCTGGCGCACCCGGTTCCGGACCTCTTCATCAGCTTCTGGACCGGACAGTCTCGCCCGGCGATCGGCTAAGATCTTGTTCAGGTTGGGCCGGTAACTGATCCAGTAGCTCGTCCCACGCGGGTGGAGGTAGTAACAGGACTTCTCCAGGTTCTCCAGCGCCGTCTCAATGTTCCCGATGTCCAGCCCCGGCTCTCCCACGGCAAGGCGTATCTCGGGCAGGGTGGCCTCGTTGCGTTCCTGGCCACCCGAGGACTCAAAGAAGATAGTGGTGGCCACCTTCTGGTGGAGTCGGGTGTTGCGAATGCTCTCCACAGCCTCCGCGTCCAGCC
>DAOUCW010000170.1:0-4550 GCA_034431695.1 Anaerolineae bacterium
GTCACGGGGACGCCCAAAAATCTATCCCGATATCTTGATTCTAACCCTTTGGCTTACCGGGAAATTCTGGAGATAGCCCGCCGGGAAGGATTTCCCACCCCGGCCCTTGGAACCTATCACTACCGGGTGAGGCGTTTAAGACTCTCCTTATGCGGGTGGGACAAGTTTTGAGGCGAATGGACCCGGAAGCTTGGGAGGTCCTTCTGGTTGATGGGATAGATATGCTCTTGCATGGTGCCGTGGGAGGACACTGCGTGAGGTGTAAGCACATGTGAGATTGGTCCTTCTGGCTCTGGCTGACCGCAAAGGGCGGGGGATTTTGCTGGGAGCTGCTGCAGGCCCCCCCTATGCTTCGGAGATCGGCCTTAAGGCCCTTCCCCCCTGTCCGGTGGTGGGGGACCGGGGATATGATGCAGTGGATGTATTGGAGCGTATTCAGCAGTTAGGGGCCGTGCCGGCTTTGCAGATGAAAGATACATGGCGGTATGCCGTGAGGCATCCTAAAGGGCTGGAAGCGCTGGGGAAAACGCCGGTATCGGGAGGACCTGGCAATGCGGAGGGCCCTGGCCGTAGCGGTGCTCTACAACCTGGATCGCCTGGCAGTTTTTTGTTCCTCTTCTCCCAAACCTCCCCCTGGCTTACCCGTCTCCTGATTTTTCGAACAGCCCCCCTCTCAAGCTTGACAAACGGCTTCAAAGGTGCTACTATCTTTAATGGGAATGTTAGCACTCTTCCCCTGCGAGTGCTAAAAAGCCATGGGGAAACTCAGCAAACGGGCAGAATTGATCCTTTCCCTGGTGGTGAAAGAATACATAGCTACGGCTCAGCCGGTGGGCTCCCAGACCCTCGTCCAGAAGTATAACCTGAACGTGAGCCCGGCTACAGTGCGGAACGAAATGGCCCTGCTGGAGGCCGAAGGATACCTCACCCACCCTCACACCTCTGCCGGAAGGGTGCCCACCGAAAAGGGCTACCGCTATTTCGTTGAAAAACTCCTGGAAACCTCCCCCCTCTCCCCCTCCGAGAAACTCACCATCCAGCACCAGTTCCATCAGGTCCGCATGGACGTGGGGCAGTGGGGGCGTCTGGCTGCCTCCGTCCTGGCCAGGTTCACCAATTATCCGTCCATGGTCACCGCCCCCGCTCCCCCGAGGTATAGGCTCAAGCACATTGACCTGATCCCCTATCAGGAAAATGCCGTCCTCATGGTCCTGATCCTGAGCGGTGGAGTTATACGCCAGGCCTGGCTACCCATACCCTCTTACATCGGCGAACCGGAATTGATCCGCACCACCGAGATCCTGGAGGAATTCCTCTACGGCCTTTCGGCCCCGGAGATTGAAAGCATCGCCTCCACCCTTGAGCCTTTCGCCTCCAAAGTAGCCCTCAAGGCTGCCCAGATCATGAACGCCCTGGACCAGAGGATTGAAGAACCCATATATCGGGAAGGCATTGAGGAAATCGCCCAGGAACCCGAATTCTCATCCCCCAGGCGGTTCCGTGAGCTGCTCCGCTTCTTCAAGGACGACTCCTACCTCAGGTCAATCATGGATGAAATCCGCCTGGCCAACGGGATCCAGGTCGTCATTGGCGGAGAGGGAAGGTGGGAAGAGCTCAGGGATTGCAGCCTGGTTCTGGCCCGTTACGGAGTCAAGGAGAAGGCCTCAGGAGTATTGGGGGTCCTCGGCCCCATGCGGATGACTTACGAGAGGGCCATTTCCGTGGTCAGTTACGTGGCAAACCTCATGAGCGAGATGGTCAACAGACTCTTCTGAAGGAGGAGGAAGATGGCCGAAGAGAACCTGGAGGAAAAGGTCAAAGAGCTGGAAGCCAAGATCTCCGAACTCCAGAACAAAGCCGAGGAATACCTGGACCAGTGGCGGCGCACCGCTGCCGATTTCGCCAATTACCGCAAGCGAGTTGAAAGGGAGCAGGCAGAGCAGACAAAATACGCCAATGCCAGCCTCATCGCCAAACTCCTGCCGATACTGGACGATTTTGAGAGGGCTTTCCAGACCCTTCCCGCCGGCCTTTCAAAGTTGACCTGGCTTGATGGAATCTTCCTCATCCACCGCAAGTTCCAGTATATCCTGGAGCAGGAAGGCCTCAAGCCCATTCAGACCGAAGGCCAGTTCTTCGACCCATACTATCACGAAGCGATCGCTTACGAGGAAACCGACCATTACGAGGATGGGCAGATTATCGGCGAAATCCAGAAGGGATACATGCTCCACGACAGGGTCCTGAGGCCGGCTCTGGTCAAGGTGGCCAGGAAGAAGCCGGCACCTCAACCTCAGGCCCCTGAGGAGGAGAAGGAGGAAGAGAAGAAGGTAGAGGAGGGGAGCCATGCCGGAGAGGATTCTGGGAATTGATCTTGGGACTACGAACTCTGTGATGGCAGTGATGGAGGGTGGAGAGCCGGTTGTAATCCCCAATGCCGAAGGCGACAGGTTAACGCCTTCAGTCGTGGCCATAAACCCCAAGACCGGGGAGCGCCTGGTGGGCAAGCTGGCAAAACGCCAGGCCATCACCAACCCCGAAAACACCATCTTCTCCATCAAGAGGCTGATGGGCCGGAAATTCAACGACCCCGAGGTCCAGAAGGCCCGCCGGGTCCTCCCATACAGGATCATTGAGAAGCCCAACGGCGATGCCTGGGTTGTCATGGGCGACAGGGAATACTCTCCCCCGGAAATATCGGCCATGATCCTGCAGAAGCTCAAGCAGGACGCCGAAGCTTACCTGGGGGAGAAGATAACCAAAGCGGTCATAACCGTTCCCGCCTACTTCAACGATGCCCAGCGCCAGGCCACCAAGGACGCCGGAAGGATCGCCGGCCTTGAAGTCCTGAGGATTATAAACGAGCCCACGGCCTCGGCCCTCGCCTACGGAATGGACAAGAAGAAGGAGGGCCTCATCGCCGTATACGACCTGGGAGGTGGGACGTTTGACATCTCCATCCTGGAAATTGCCGAAGGTGTATTCCAGGTGAGATCCACCGCCGGCGATACCTTCCTGGGCGGGGACGATATAGACCAGCTCATAATCAACTGGATATGCGAGGAATTCAAGAAGGAGCACGGGATTGACCTGCGCCAGGACAGGATGGCCCTCCAGCGCCTGAAGGAGGCCGCCGAGAAGGCCAAGATTGAGCTTTCCACCGTTATGGAAACCGAAATAAACCTCCCCTTCATCACAGCCGATGCTTCAGGTCCCAAGCACCTCCAGATGACCCTGACCAGGGCCAAGCTGGAGCAGCTCGCCCACGACATCATCCAGAGGACCCTTGGGCCGGTCAAGCAGGCCCTTGCCGATGCCAAGATCACCCCGGCCGACATATCCGAAGTCATCCTGGTGGGCGGGCAGACCAGGATGCCGGCGATCCAGCGCCTGGTCCGGGAATTCTTCGGTAAGGAGCCTCACAAGGGCATCAACCCCGATGAGGTCGTGGCCATAGGTGCGGCGATCCAGGCCGGAGTCCTTGCCGGAGAAGTTAAGGACATCCTGCTGCTGGACGTCACTCCCCTCACCCTGAGCGTGGAGACCCTGGGAGGCATTGCCACCCCAATAATCCCCCGCAACACCACAATTCCGGTCCGCAAGAGCCAGATCTTCTCCACGGCGACGGACAACCAGACCCAGGTGGAAATCCACGTAGTCCAGGGCGAGCGCCCCATGGCCGCCGACAACAAGACCCTCGGCCGCTTCATCCTGGATGGGATCCCGCCTGCCCCGCGTGGTGTCCCCAAGATAGAGGTCACTTTTGACATTGATGCCGATGGCATCCTGCACGTCTCGGCCAAGGATCTGGCCACTGGTCGGGAGCAGAGGATAACCATAACGGCCAGCTCAGGCCTCACTGAGGAGGAAATCCAGCGCATGATAAAGGAGGCCGAGCAGTATGCCGAGCAGGACCGCCGCAAGAAGGAGCTGGCCGAAGCCCGCAACCAGGCCGATGCTGTGGTTTACACCGCCGAGAAGAGCCTGCGGGAGTTCGGGGCCAGGATCCCTTCTGACCTCAAGAGCCGGATAGAGGCCAAGATAAACGAAGTCCGCTCGGCGATGCAGGGGAACGAAATCCACACCATCCGTCGCCTCACCCAGGAGCTTGGGGAACTGATCCAGCAGATAGGAGCCACCATGTATGGCCAGGGGCCTGGTGGGACCACTCCTCCCGGCGGCGAAGGCGGCGAGACGGTGGAGGGAGAATACCGCCAGGTTTAAGGGGAGAGAAGAGGCGGGGGACCTTACTCTTCCCGGGATGTGGGGAGGACATCCCCCGCCTCTTTTCCTTTACAGACTGAAGGCAAACAACGTCCCCCCTATAGCCCGAGTTTATCGGCTGTGGGGAACGAAAGGAAGGCAAATAGATTTCTGCACAGGTCTCTCCGCCACCCTCCGTGCCCCATAAATTTCTGGTTGCTTCGCATCCTTATGAGTAATGCGGCCTTAATCCACCCATCCCCCATCCGGGCTGATGAAATGCACCGGTTCGCCAATGGCTTGTTTCTCCTCGATGACCAATGCAGGGCGGGTGAGCAGGCCAGGAC
>DAOUCW010000171.1:0-3923 GCA_034431695.1 Anaerolineae bacterium
ACCCAGCAGCTCCCGTAGCCGAGGGCTGTGGCTGCCAGGAGGATGTGCTCGGTGGCGGCAGCCGTATCCTGGAGGCAATAGAGTTCCGATCCCCGGCTCCCGTATCTTGAGGCCGAGCGGGCAGGCTCAGCGCAGACCACTATCACCACCGGGGCTTTGGCCACGAACTCCTGGTTCAGGGCTGCCCGGGCAAGCCCCCTCTTAACCTGCGGGCTCCTGACCACGTAGAAATGCCAGGGCTGCCTGTTCCCGGCCGACGGAGCCCTTATAGCTGCGTGGAGGATCTTCCTGACGTCCTCCTCGGGCACGTCGTCGGGGAGGAAATCCCTCACGCTGTGGCGCTTTTCAATCACTTCCCAGAAGTCCATTTTGTCCCCTCCTTCAGTGTTGGTTTCAGGCAAATATGATAATGCCTTTGCGCTCTTCTGGCAAAGGTAGTGTTTGCGGGGGCTATTTTCCGGTGAGAATTGCTGCTCTCTCACGAGCGGCGGAGAAGGTTTGAGCAGAGCAAAGCTCCGGCCAGTATCAGCACACCGCCGGTTGTCATCGTTAAGAAAAGTTCAGCTATTGCGCGTGCGATGGCTATTTATTACCAGGATGAGCCCGGCTCGTGGGTTCGCCCTTCCGGAGCATTTCCCGGGACTTCTCGCGGGCATCAGCCATAACCTCAGGGGGGATCATTTTGAGGGTGAGGAACACTCCCAGGGGGATTATGAGCAGGTCGTCAATGTGGCCCAGGACAGGGATGAAATCAGGGATGAGGTCCAGCGGACTGAAGGCGTATGCTACAACGAGGCCTCCGAAAGCCCTGGCATACCACGGGGTTCTCGGGTCGCGGACAGCAAAGTAAAGGCTGTAGATTTCTTGCTTGAGGCCGTTGAGGTGCATGGATCGTTCCCAGCTCCTCAGGCTTCGCCTCGCAATACAAGTATACCTTCTTCAATGGTTCAAGGCAAAATCTATCACCTGAGGCTGGCCAGGATAAAACAGGGGCTGGAAAGCCTGCGTGTTCCCGCCAGGTCCCGCGTATTGAGTTTTTAGATGAAATTGCCCCCACGAGCTTTCAGCAGCAACCGTGGTGCTCTTCCTTTTCGGCCTCGGCTTTGATGTATTTTTCCGGGTCTTTCTCAAAGGCTACTTTGCAGCCGGGAGCGCAGAAGTAATAGGTCTTGCCCTTGTATTCGGTTTTGGCCGGAGCCGTCTCGGGGTCAACCCACATTCCGCAGACCACATCTTTAACTTTGGCCATTTCAGCCCTCCTGGGAAAATTTCGTTCAAAGCCTGACCTTCCGCAGAAGGTTGGCGTTGGTGACCACCGTTACCGAGCTTGTGGCCATGGCTATCTCCGCCAGCAGGGGATGCATCATGCCCATAACCGCAAGGGGTATCATCACGACATTGTAGAAGAAGGCCCAGAACAGGTTTTGCTTTATCTTGGCGAAGGTGGCTCTGGAGAGCTTCACCGCCTTCACCACGCCCATGAGCTCACCTCTGACCAGGGTGACATCGGAGGCCTCAATGGCGATGTCGGTGCCGGTGCCTATGGCGATGCCCACGTTGGCCTGTTTGAGGGCGGGAGCATCATTTATGCCATCGCCCACGAAGGCGACAGGGCCGTGTTCCTCCTGCAATCGGCGTATTTCTCCAAGCTTTTCTTCGGGGAGGACCTCGGCCAGGACGTGGGTGATGCCGAGCTTCCGGGCGATGGCCTGGGCTGTGCGGCGGTTGTCGCCGGTCAACATGGCTGTGCGGATACCCATCGCTTCCAGTTCGCGGATGGCCGGGATGGCGTCCTCTTTGAGGGTATCGGCCACAGCTATGAGGCCGAGGAGCCTGTCCTCCAGAGCTACCAGCATCGTTGTCTGCCCCTCCATTTCGTATCGCTGCATCTCCTCTTCCATGGGGGAGGGGTCAACGCCACTGGCTTCGAGGAACCGGCGGCTTCCCACCAGAATTCGCTTCCCATTCACCATCGCTCTGACCCCCTGTCCCCGGATGGCTTCAAATTCTTCCGGGCTGAGGGGTTCAATTCCGAGTTCCTGAGCCTTCTCCACAACTGCCTTGCCCAGCGGGTGCTCGCTGCCGAACTCCGCCGACGCAGCCCAGAGGAGGATCTCCTTTTCACTAACTTCCTCTCCGGCAGCCACAACAGCGGTCACTTCCGGTTTGCCTTTGGTGAGGGTGCCCGTTTTGTCAAAGACCATAACTTTGACATCTTTCAGGGTCTGGATGGCTTCACCGGAGCGGATCAGTATTCCGTTCTGGGCGCCGAGGCCGCTTCCCACCATCAGGGCAGTGGGCGTTGCCAGTCCGAGAGCACATGGGCAGGCGATAACCACCACCGAGATGAAGGCGATGATTGCCAGCGTGAGCCGTCCGGCTTCCGGGTTGACCCAGGGGAGGAAATGCGAAGCCCACACCGCCACAGGCTTCATGACTCCGGGGAAGAGGAGCCAGAGGAGAAATGTCAGCACCGCAATCCCCAACACTGCCGGCACGAAGACGGCGGTGACCCGGTCGGCGAACTCCTGAATGGGGACTTTAGTCCCCTGAGCTTCTTCCACCAGCTTTATCACCTGGGCCAGGAAGGTATCCCTGCCAACCCTGGTGGCCCGGATCTTGAGGAGGCCATCCTGGTTTATCGTGGCGCCGATGACTTCATCGCCCGGGCGCTTGTTCACCGGCATTGATTCGCCGGTGGCGAGGGATTCATCCACACTGCTCTCCCCTTCCACCACAACCCCATCGGTTGGTATTTTCTCCCCGGGCCGAACGATGAGGATATCTCCAACCTGGACTCTATCTATCGGGACTTCCACCTCCTGGCCGTCCACCAGGACGCGGGCGGTTTTAGCCCCCAGTTCCAGCAACCTCCGGATGGCTTGGGAGGCCCTGCCTTTGGCCAGTGCTTCAACGTAACGGCCGGTGAGGTGGAAGGCCATGATCATGGCCGCCACGCCGGAATAATCGCCAACGGGCATGAAGAAGCTGAGAGGACCTGTGAGGAAAGAGGTGATCGTGCCCAGGGAGATGAGCACGTCCATATTAGCCACTCCGTGGCGCACCGAACTCCATGCTGAGCGGTATGTGGAACGACCGGCTACCAGGAGGACCGGCAGGGCCAGCAAGATCATCCCGATGTGGTAGATGGTGTGGTTGGGCCAGGCCATGCCCGCAAGCATTTCCGGGAGCATCCACAGGATGAGCGGGGCCGTAAAGCCCCAGGCGATCAGCATCCGGCGGCGGGCTATGCGCATCCTGCGCTCTTCTTCGCTCTCGCCTTCTTCCAGAAGCTCCTCCCGTTCGAAGGCCACATCGTAGCCTGCTCTTTTCACCGCAGCCACCAGATCGGCGAAGGAGGCAACGCCGGGGATGTATTCCACCGTGGCGCGTTCGGTCGCCAGGTTGACCGAGGCCGAGAGCACTCCCTCCACCTCTTTCAGGGCTTCCTCCACGTGAGCGACGCAGGAAGCGCACGTCATCCCCACAATAGGGAGGGTGGCTTTCTCCACGGGGACATTGTATCCGGCATCTTTAATTGCCCTGACGAAATCGGCCAGGCCTGTGCCATCGGGGTTATAGTTTACGGTAGCCCGTTCGGTGGCCAGGTTCACCGAGGCCGAGATGACCCCTGGAATGCTCCTGAGAGCCTCCTCAACGTGGGCTACGCAGGAAGCGCAGGTCATCCCCAGCACCGGTAAGGTTAAGCTTTTCATCTCGCCTCCTTTTCACTTCTATTTTAGCTTATCCCTATCCCCGCCTCCATATCAGCGACAAAAGTCCCACCCACTGCCCCCAGCTTGATGCAAAGCGCCCCTCGCCCGGGCTTGACTTAGAACAAATGTTCTGATATAATAGAACTGGACCAGCCAGAGGAGGTGATGAGGATGAACACCCGGATTAAGGGGAAAACCCTCCAGGTC
>DAOUCW010000172.1:0-8377 GCA_034431695.1 Anaerolineae bacterium
GCCGGCGGTTGCGGCTGCCCGCCTCCCTTCAGAGTGGAACGGGTCGGCTACGGAGCCGGCCTGTGGGACCTCCCCTTCCCCAACCTCCTCAGGCTCAGCATCGGGATGAAGGAGGAAAAAGTAGCCGGCTACGAAGAGGATTGGGTGACCGTCCTTGAAGCCAACATTGACGATATGAACCCCCAGTGGTTTGATAACCTCACGGAAAAGCTGATGGAAGCGGGCGCGCTGGACGTTTACCTGACCCCGATCCAGATGAAGAAGGGTAGACCCGGGGTCAAGCTTGGGGTCCTGGTCGGAGAAGAAGCGCTCGCTCCGGTGCTGGATGCGATCTTCCGGGAAAGCACCACCATCGGGGTGAGGGCTTACAGGGTCAGGCGGTGGAAGCTGGAGAGGGAAGAATTGCCGGTGGTTACCCCGTTCGGGGAAGTGAGGGTTAAGGTGGCCCGAAGAGGGGGAGAGGTCCTCAACCTGGCTCCGGAGCATGAAGATTGCCGGAAACTGGCGAAGGAGAAGGGCGTCCCCCTCAAGGAAGTTTACCAGGCTGCCATGGATGAAGCCCGCAGGCGGTTGAAGGAAGCGCGAGATGCTGGAAAGGGAAATCTTCTTCTACACTGACGGGAAACTGGAGCGCATACCAAGGCCCTTGCCTGAAGAATCGCTCGTCGCTCTGAGGGTCAACGGCCAGGATTGGGTCAGCTTCTACTGCACTCCGCAGCACCTCAGGGAGCTGGCCCTGGGCTTCCTCTACTTTGAAGGGGTCATAAACGGCCTGGAAGACGTGGTTGTGGTCCGGGTCTGCGAGGATCTGAAGGTTGTGGAAGTCATCCTCCAGCGGGATGTCGTCCTCCCCACCCGCAAAGTCATAACTTCGGGGTGTGGGCAGGGGGTGACCTACCTTTCGGAGGATGCGGACTTCCGGCTCGAGGGAGGGCCGCACCTCGCTCCGGACGAAATCTTCAACCTGATGAACGAGCTCTATCGCCTTTCCACGACTTACCGGCAGTCGGGTGGGCTCCATTCCTCGGGCATAAGCGATGGGGAGAGGATCCTCTGGGTGGTGGAGGACATCGGCCGGCACAATACCCTGGACAAGATCAAGGGTTACTGCCTGCTTAAGGGCATTGAAACTGAGGGCAAGGTCATCCTCACCACCGGGCGGATCTCCACCGAAATGCTGATGAAAGCCGCCAGGATGGGCGTTCCGTTCCTCGTTTCGCGCACTTCACCCACGAGTCAGGCTGTGGAGCTGGCGGAGAAGTGGGGGATAACCCTGGTGGGATACGCCAGGGGCGATAGTTTCAGGGTTTACGCTCACCCCGAGCGGTTGAAGTGGTGAGTCCGGCCTCAAGCCCTGCCTCGCTCACCTCAAGGGCGAGCGGCTCCGGAAGAGTTTTCCCCCTGTAATATGCCAGGAAGAAGCGGTAGAAATCCCTCGCCCTGGTCCTGGGGCCAACCCTGAGGGGAACGTGGCTCGGATAGAGGATGAAAGCCCTGGTCTGAGCTCCTCCCGGCCCACCGTGAGTAGCCACCTGCTCCTCAAAGGTGACGATCACGCCTTTCTTCCTCATGGCTCCAAGCACTATCAGATCGCCGGCGTGAGGGAAGGAAGCGAGGCGAGCCATTTCCTCCGCCACCTCCCCGGGGTCGCCGTAGGGTGCGAAGATGGAAAGATCGCCCCGAACCCTGCCCTTCTCCCAGGTCAGGGAGCCCTCTGAAGAGAGGAACCGGATCTCTTCCCCCTCCTCCGCAGCGATGATTCCCACCCCCGGATGCTCCAGGAGCTTCTCAATAACTCCCGGATACAATCTGCCGATCTGGCTCAGGGAGAGGCGTTCCCGGTGGGCGGTGAAATAGATGTGAGCCAGGGGGCCCGAGCACGAAACCACCACCGTCCCTTCGGGCACCCTTTCCGCATCCTCGTTCCACGGCCAGTTGCCCACGGAGCGGAGTGCCTCCATGAGCCTGCGGAACGGCCCCCTGTATTCCATCCGCTCGGAGCCGTAGAACTCCCTTATGGCCGTCTCTTTCACGATCTCCCGGACGAAATCCCCGAAGCTCTGCCCGTAAGCCTTCCGGAAGGGGACCGATGGGGTTAGGCCGTGATCGGACATGATGAAGATGTCGTAGCGGTCAAAAGGTTCCTCCGAGCACATTTTGAAAATCTGCCGTATCTGGGAATCAATCCCTTTGAGGACCCGGAAAGCTTCTTCAGAAGCTGGCCCCGTCTGGTGGGCAACCTCGTCGTAGCCGTAGTAATTGGTGTAAATGGCGGGCAGGTTGCGGTAAATGTCCATCAGGCAAGCGTAAGTCTGCATCTCCCGGAACAGGATGTTCACCACGATGTTGAGGAAAGGGTTCGTGGCCCAGGGGAGAGGCGACGGGAACAGGGTCCGGAATGTCCTCCTGGCCCACCAGCGGATGTATTCCCAGAGCGATAGGGCGAAAATCCGGAGGAACCTGACGGGGTTGAGGAGGAAGAGCAGGGCCCAGGTAACACCCCTCACGCTCTGGAGGAAGTGGGACGAATCCATGGAGCCGAGGGCGAAAAGGGCATTGGCAGCTCCCCCGTCCAGCATGGAGAAGTAAGCGGCACCGCCCCTGAGCAGGGGGATTTTCCCCCCAGCAACTCTCTCCTGCACCAGGTGCATTGATTGCGGATTCTTGCCCTCTATCGTGACGTTCCGGTCCTTCTCATACCAGCGAAAGCCGCAGATATCAAAACTATCCCCGTAGAAAAGGCCTGCCTGGAAGGAAGGAGTGGCACTGGGGAGGCCACAGTTCCAGAGGGCAAGCCTGTAGTTCCCGCTCTCCAGAAGCTTCCGGACGAAGGGCATGTAGCCGCGCCGGATGGCTTTGAGCAGGTAGTCAAAGGCAAGGGCGTCAATGTGAATGATTATGAAATTTCGCTCTGCCCCCGGCCTGGCCTCCTCCAGCCCTGTCCTCTTCAGGACGGGGCGGTATTTCACCTCCGCTATGGCCCTGCGGACCCTCACTTTATCGCTTCCCTCAACCTTGCACTTATGTAATCCATAGCCGAGACCACCGCCACTATGGCCCAGACAGCAGTCCCGGCCTTGTGGTAATCGGTCTGGTCGATCCAGAGCTTGAGCTGGTAGCCTATGCCTCCACCCCCAACGAAACCCACCACCGTTGAAATGCGGATGTTTATGTCCCAGTGATAGATTATGAAGGCCAGGAAGGGCAGGACTATTTGAGGTATAACGGCGTAGCGGATTACCTGAAGGGTGCTGGCGCCTGTGGCGGTGATGGCCTCCACCGGGCCGGGGTCAATGGTCTCAATGGCCTCGGAGAAAAGCTTCCCCAGGCTCACGATGGTGGCGACCGTAAGGGCCAGCACACCGGCGAAGGGGCCAAAGCCAACCCACGTGGCGAAGATCGCCGCCACCACGATCGGCTCTATGGAGCGCACCAGGTTCAGGATGCCTCGCACTGTGTAGTATACCGCTGTCCCCACGGGTCCCCTGGCCATTATGTTCCTGGCCGCCAGGAAAGAGATGGGGATGGCGAAGATGGTGGCGAAGGTCGTGGCCATGAGGGCGAGGAATATGGTCTGAAGCATCAGTTCAAGGGTTTTCACCAGGGCCGGGCTTATCAATCGCCTCCCGCTCCTCCAGTGGGCTTCCACCTGGAGAGTGGCTCCGCCCTCCTGAGCCAGCAGCGGTCTCACCTCCACCGGAACCTCAAAACCTCCGTTCGCATCGGCTTTGACCCTGGCCGCCACCAGTTCTCCCCCCAGGGGGAGCTGAGGGCTCGGCGCAAAACGCCACCTCAGCACCACATCGCTCCTGGGCTGAAAGCCACTGCCCCGGACCGCAACGCTCTCCCCTTCCGATGCGCACGGCCGAACCAGCACCTGAGGGCCTGTTCCGAAGAGCTCCGGGGTGCTTCCGCTCCCCGGCAGGCAGGGCACCCTGAAGGGGACCTCCACCACCTGGCGGTAAACTTCCGGGATCAGGATTTCGGGAGTTACGAAGGCGGTGAAAATCTCCCTGGCCCTCTGGGTGGCCTGCGGCTCGAAGAACTTGCCCGGAGCCACCCCAACCACCCGCCAGCAAACCGCATATATGAAGACCGCCGCCAGCAGGAAGAGGACTTTCTTCCACATCACACAATTCTCCTGCGTATCTGACTGCTCAGGTAATCCAGGGCTACGATCACGAGGGCTATCCCTATCACGGCGGTGGCGATCTGCCGGTATGCGCTCAGGCGTATCCACTCGCTCAGGCGGAAGCCTATCCCTCCCCCGCCCACAAAGCCTATTATCGTGGACATCCGCACATTTATATCCCAGCGGTAGAGGGCGAAAGAGGCGAAATCCGGAACCACCTGGGGGACAATGGCGTATCTTATGACCTGAAACTTGTTCGCTCCCGTGGCCGTTACGGCCTCCACCGGGCCGGGATCAATGTGCTCCACCACCTCCGAGAAGAGCTTCCCCAGCGCGGCTACGGAGTGGGCTACAAGGGCGAGCATCCCGGCGAAGGACCCAAGCCCAACCCAAACCACGAAGACGATCCCGAAAATCATCGGCTCCACCGAGCGCACGATGTTGAAGAAAGCCCGCATCACGTAATACACCGCACGCCCGATCAGGGACTTCCCCATCACGTTGCGGGCGCCGAGGAAGGACAGGGGAGCTGCCACTATCACCGCAAGAGTGGTGGCCAGGAGAGCTATGGCTATGGTCTCCCCCATCTTGAGGGCCACTTCCACCAGAGCCTCGCTGGGCCTTATGCCCCCGACCACCCTGACCAAGTGGACCTGAAGGGTGTGCACCTGGTATTCGCCCGGTCCGGGTTCAAAACCGATGGGGATAGCTTTTGGGACGGTGAACTCCGCAGCGAAATGCCCCCGCTCATCGGTGCTGAGGACGAGAGGGGCTCCTCCCCTGAGTATCCGCTGGCGCTCGCCTATAGGGTTAACCCACCACAGTTCAACCCTGTGCCTGGGCTTCAGGGTATCCCCTTCCACCCTGAGGGTATCGCCAGTCCAGGCGCAATCGGAAGAAACGGTTATCGTTTCCTTGTGGCCTATGACCCTGGGCTTAGGCTCCCCGACGCAGGGCATCTTGATCGGAACGGAGTAGATCTCCCTCTCCTCGGAGCGCAGGATCAAATCCGGCTGGGCGAGGGCCACAAGGTAGGGCTTCATTTTATCAAAGCGCTGGAAAGGAGCCAGCAGGTTTATCTCCGTCACTTCCCACCCGACCCCGTAGAAGGCCACCAGAGCTGCCAGGACTGCAGGCCAGAGGCTCGACCTCCCCCTGAGCTGGCGCATCAGGACATCGTAGAAGGAGCCGGCCCACCAGAGGGCCAGGCATACCCAGAGCCAGAGGTGCCCCCGCCAGAAGGCAAGCCCTGCGATGGCCAGGGTCACCCCGGCCCATATGAGAGCCATGGTCCTGGAACCTTCCAGCGCGTAAAAGATGCCCGGTATGGGCGAAGCCAGGACTTTAACCGCCGATGCGTTCCGCTTCCTGTCCATAAATCTCCTTGAAACGGCGATCGTCAATCTCTTCGGGACGGCCTTCAAAGACCTTGTAGCCGTCCTTGAGGCCGATGACTTTTGTGGCGTAACGGTGGACCAGATCCAGGAAGTGGAGACTGCAGATGACCGTTATCCCTTCTTTTTTGTTGAGCTCTTCAATGTAGCGCAGGACAGAGTGGGCGAGGACGGGATCCAGGCTGGCCACGGGCTCATCGGCCAGGAGGAGGCGTGGCTCCTGCATGAGGGCTCTGGCTATGCCAACCCTCTGCTGCTGGCCGCCGGAAAGCTCATCGGCCCTCTTGTAGGCCAGATCGGCCAGGCCGACCCTCTCCAGGGCTTCCAGGGCCCTCTTCTTCTCGGATGGAGGGAAATACCCCAGCAGGGTGAGCCAGGGGTTCAGGTATCCCAGCCGCCCTGCCAGGACATTGGTGAGCACGGTGGAGCGCTTGACGAGGTTGAACTGCTGGAAGATCATCCCGATCTGGCGGCGGATGCGCCTCAGTTCCTGAGGGGAAGCAGCAGTTATGTCAACATCGTTCCATATGATCCGGCCGGAGGTTGGCTCCACCAGCCGATTTATGCAGCGGAGGAGGGTGCTCTTCCCGGCCCCGCTCAATCCAATTATGGCCACGAATTCCCCATCCTCAACCCTGAAACTGACATCGTTGAGGGCCCGCGTTCCGTCCGGATATATCTTGGTGAGATGCTCCACGATCAGAGGCATCCCCGGCTCCTTAAGAAAAAGGGTGGGGCCCTTACGGGAACCCCACCCCTTCCGGATTTCCCCCTTACCGCTTGACCAGGTCTTCTATCTTGTAGCCCGAGGCGCTCAGCTGAGCCCTAAACTCATCGTAGAAGGAGTCCTGGGCTTCCTGGAGACCTTCAATCTGGTATACGGTCTTGAGGGCCTGAGCTCCCTCTTCGGACTGGGCGATCTCCAGCAGGGCCTTCTTGATCTTCTCCCTGAGGTCGGCGGGCAGGTCCTTGACCACGCTCACGTTATCGTTGGGGATCTTGGCGGTGAAGGCGAGCTGGATCACCTTCTCCTTCACGTCGGGCAGGTCCTTCTCCACCACGCCCCTGGCGTCCACGTAAGTGGCTCCAGCATCGCAGTCCTTGTTGTAGACGGCCTTGACCACGTTGGGGTGAGAGCCGGCGTTCACGGTCTTGGCGAAGTCCTTATCGGGGTCAATTCCATTGGCCTTGAGGAGGATCCGGGGCATGAGGTAGCCGGAGGTGGAAAGCGGGTCAACCCAGCACATCACCTTGCCCTTGAGGTCGGCTATGGACTTTATCCCCGAATCGGCCCTGACTATTATCTGGCCCGTGTAGTAGGTCTGCCCGAAGCGCACCGTGACCAGGATCACGTCCACCCCGTATTTCTCGTGGGCCAGGAGGTAGCTGAGGGTGTTGAGCCATCCGATGTGAGCCTGGCCGGCGCCCATGGCCTCCACGGCAGCGGCGTAGCTGCTGGCCATGTTCATCTTAACCTTGAGACCGAGCTTCTGGCTCAAAAGTTCAGCGAGCTTCTCCCCTCCCCTCTTTATCTCTTCCGATTCACCGGAGGGCACGAAGACCATGACGATGGGGTTCTGCTCGCTTCCGAGGGGAGGCTTCTTCGGGGCACATGCCCCCGCCATCAGGGTGAAAATTACGGCGAGGCACAATAGAAACATGGTCAGGCGTCTCATAGACTCCTCCTCAAAAGAGGTCTCGGTGGCTCCAGAGGCCACCGAAGCTATTTTATTCCAAACCTCGGGGCAAGTCAAGCGATTCCGGTATTGACTGAAATCATCCCCCTGTGGTAAACTAACTGCGGTGATCGCTTAATCCTTCACAAAGGTGGGGAAACATGGAGGAAAAGTTTGAGCCAAGGATCATCGCTTTCCTCTGCAACTGGTGCTCTTACGCCGGAGCCGACAACGCCGGAGTGGCCAGGATGGAATCGCCCCCCAACATCCTCCCCATAAGGGTCATGTGCTCGGGTCGGGTCTCTCCGGAGATGGTCCTCAGAGCCTTCCGCGCCGGAGCCGACGGTGTCCTGGTCCTCGGGTGCCACATAGGCGATTGCCACTACATATCCGGAAACCACCGCACGGCCAAGCGCATCCCACTGCTCCGCAAACTCCTCTCCTACGTGGGCATAAACCCCGAAAGGTTGCGCCTCGACTGGGTTTCCTCGGCCGAGGCTCCGAAGTTCGTGAAAGTTACGGAAGAATTTGTGGAAAAGATCCGGGCCCTCGGCCCCATTGAGAGGGAAATCAGAGCCGGTAATTCCCGGTAACGGGGAAGGAGCGAAGTCATGGGCAGAAACAACGAAATCCTGGAAGCCATAAGGGCTCATGTGGCGGAAAAACTCCCCGAGCTGGATGGGGTGATCGGGTTGCGGAGGGATACCGAAGGCACTGCCCCTTACCTCTTCCGCCAGGGAGATGACCTTTCAAAGCTGGTGCTGGAGCCACGTTACCCCCTCGCTCCGGTGGTTGCGCTGCTCCAGAAGCATTACCCCGAAGCCCGCTTCGGAATAGTGGCCAGGGGGTGCGACCTGCGGGCCCTGGTGGAAATGGCCAAGAGGAACCAGGTGAACCCCGATAAGCTCTACATCTTGGGAGTCGCCTGCACCGCCGAAGAAGCCGAGGAGTGCCACTGCGGTGAGCCATTCCCTCGCCTGGAGAACTGGCCCCGGGGCAAGGCCTTCGGCGATAGGGCCCCTGCAGGCTCGCCCCACCCCCTGATAGCCGAATACGAGAAGATACCACTGGAAGAGAGGTGGGCTTTCTGGCGGGAGCAGTTCGCCAAATGCATAAAGTGCTACGGCTGCCGCAACATCTGCCCGGAGTGCTTCTGCGAAGCCTGCGGTCTGGAG
>DAOUCW010000173.1:0-3334 GCA_034431695.1 Anaerolineae bacterium
AGCGGACCCTCACCGCCGCCGCCCGGCAGGAGAAAGCCCGCATCCGGGTAATGGACGTGGTGGAACTTATAGCCCAGCAAATAGCTTAAGCGGCCGCTTCAGAAAAGGGGCTTGCGACGAGGTTGTTGCCGGTGAATAGACCGGCGCAAGCGATAAAACCGCTGAATCCGTTAGGGGACCTGACTGAGCCAGGCCGGCCAGCGCGGTCAAGGAGAACTTCAGGGACTTTTAGCCCTTTTTATGGGTTGAACGCCCCACCGTTTAAGTTCACCCAGGATGTTCAGGATCAGAGTCTCCAGCTTAGCAGCCACAGCGGGGGAAAGCTCCAGCCCCGCCTCAAGGGACGCAACCTGCACACCCCAGAGGACAATTTCGGAGGGACACCGGCCCCGCAATTTGGCTAATGCCAGCACATCGCCCAGCCCTATCTGATGAGGGGAGTATTTGAGGGAGAGCATTGCCGGTATTTGCTCCCCTTCGAGTCGGACCAGAGTTCCCGGAGGAGCACCCATCTGGATAGCATCTACTATCAGCAATCGGTCTGCCTCCTCCACATAGGGCAAAAGGTCAAGGGCCAGTGTCCCTCCGTCAAGGATCTCCACCTCCTGAGGGAATTGATACCGTTCCCGCAGGAGGCGGATTGCATGGATGCCAACCCCTTCGTCGCTCAAAAGGATATTGCCCAGGCCCAAGACAAGGATTTTATCCACTGGCCTTATTCCCTGCCACCGAAGTTTTTATAACCGGTGACCATACTGGACAGGATACCACTGCGCTCCAGGATGTCATTGAGGACGCCCAGGTAGAGGTGCACCAGGAAAAAGGCGATGAAGATCCACATCAGAAGGTGGTGGACCAGGCGCAGGACGTTGTTGGGAGCAATGGCGAACAACCAGCTGAAGAGAGTCCACCACAGGCCACCGGGGTGGATTTCTCCGTAAAGGGCCAGCCCGGTCAGCCCCTGCAGGAAGATCAGGAAGTAGATGCCCACATAAGTGAAGCCGGCGATGGGATTGTGTCCCACGTAGTGAGGGCGTTTGTTAGAAATGAAGGTGTAGTAGCGGAACTGGTCCCACATTCCCTTAAGCTGGTCCCTGGAGACAGGGAACAGGCCTGTGAACCTGGCGTATTTATTGCCCATAATGAACCAGTAGACCCGAAGGATGAAGGCCACCGCCAGGAAGAAAGCGGCGGTGAAGTGGGCAAAGCGCATCCCGCCCATCAGGAAATTGGAATACGCCTCACCCTTCGTCAGGATAAAAGGCGTTCCGATGTAGAAGCCGGTTACAGCCAGCACGATCATTGTGAGCACAATGGTCCAGTGAGCGAGGCGCAGAGGGATCTCCCAGACGTAGATCCTGCCCTTTTCCATTTTGCCTCCTTTCGTCAGGCGATGCGGATGCGCACGTATTCTCTGCCCTTCGGGTCCACCACGTGGACGGCACAGGCCATACACGGGTCGAAGGAGTGGATGGTGCGCAGGATTTCAATGGGCCTTTCGGGGTCGGCTACAGGCGTGCCCACCAGCGACTCCTCATAAGGCCCACGCTGGCCCTTGGCATCCCTGGGCGAACCGTTCCAGGTGCTGGGAACCACGCATTGATAGTTGGCAATGACCCCGTTCTTGATGACCACCCAGTGGCCCAGAGCGCCGCGAGGAGCTTCGGTGTGGCCCCAGCCCTTAGCCTCGCTGGGCCAGGTGGAAGGATCCCACTTTTCGCCGTTGTGGATGCGCAGATCCCCTCCCTTGATGTTGGCAGCGAGTTCGTCGGTCCACTCCACCAGTTTCTCGGCAATGACCAGGGTCTCAATGCCCCTCGCAGCCGTGCGGCCCAGGGTGGAGAAGAGAGCTTCGGGGCCGACCCCCAGCTCGCCCAGCACGTAGTTCACCAGTTCCTTGACCCTGGGATGCCCCCTGGCGTAGGCCACCAGCATCCGGGCCAGAGGCCCAACTTCCATCGGCTTGTCATCATAGCGAGGAGCCTTCATCCAGGAATACTTCTTGTCAGTCTCCAGCCATTCATAAGGAGGCTTGGGGCCAGTGTATTTGGGCCTGGTCTCACCATCCCACGGATGCTTGGATACCCCATCGCCTTCGGTATACTCGAACCAGGAATGGGCCACGTATTCGGTGATCTTCTGATGGTCCACATCGTGAACGGTGGAGAGGTCCTTGTTGAAGATGACACCCTGGGGCAGGAAGTAGCTGGCGGGATCGTTGATGCTGATCTGCGGGAAGTCACCATAGGCAAGGTAGTTGCCCACGCCGCCTCCAATTTCAGCCCAGCCGTAGTCCTTGTAAATCTTGGCGATGGCGATAAGGTCAGGGATGTAAACTCGCTTGACGAAGTCCAGGGCCTGGGTGAAGAGGCGCTTGAGCCAGGCGAGCTTGTCGGCGTTGAGGGCTGAGGGGCTGTTGGGGTCAACGGGCACGGCCACTCCGCCCACCAGGTAGGTTTGAAGGTGCGGGTTCTTGCCGCCCAGGATGGCGTGGGCCTTGATGACCTCCCGCTGCCACTCCAGCGCTTCAAGGTAGTGAGCCACGGCCATCAGGTTGGCTTCTGGTGGGAGCTTGTAAGCCGGATGCCCCCAGTAGGCATTGGCGAAGGGACCAAGCTGCCCGGCCTCGACGAAACTCTTGAGCTTGGCCTGCACCCCGGCGAAATACTTGGCGCTGGATTTGGGCCAGTCGGAGATGGACTGAGCAAGCCTGGCTGTTTCGGCAGGATCGGCATCCAGTGCGCTCACGATGTCTACCCAGTCAAGGGCGTGGAGGTGATAGAAGTGGATTACGTGGTCCTGCACATACTGGATGCCTTCAATGAGGTTGCGGATAATCCGCGCATTGGGCGGGATTTCAATCCCGAGGGCATTCTCAACGCCTCGCACGGAGGCGACGGCATGCACCGTTGTTCAGACGCCTCATATGCGTTGGGCAAAGGCCCAGGCATCTCTCGGGTCACGCCCCCGCAGGATGATTTCAATGCCCCGGAACATTGTGGAGGAGCTCCAGGCATCCACCACCTTGCCGCCTTCCACCTGGGCCTCTATCCGCAGGTGCCCTTCAATCCTGGTTACGGGATCAATGCATATCTTCGCCATAGCAACCTCCTGTCAAGGAATATGCGAATATCACTCGCCCTTTTCCTCCTTGGGGCCTTTGGCAGCTGCGGCCCGGACGGCGCTGCCGATGGCATGAGCGGCAATGCCAGCAGCTGTCACCCCCACAAGGCCAAGGCCGATCTTGTCGGCAGTAGCCTCAATGCCGAAACCGGGAACCTGAGGCAGGTGCCTGTAGAAGGGAGACATTGTATCCCAGAAGCCCGGCTCGGAG
>DAOUCW010000174.1:0-2675 GCA_034431695.1 Anaerolineae bacterium
CGGAGGAACTGGGCCTTCCCCCAGGTATACCGGTTGTAATCTCCACACCCGACTACCATGCAGCCGTCCTGGGTTCAGGAGCACTGCGAGACTACGAGCCCCACATTTACGTCGGGACATCCTCCTGGCTTTCCTGCCACGTGCCCTTCAAGAAGACGGATCTCGTTCACAACATGGGATCTCTGCCGTCGGCCCTCCCCGGAAGGTATTTCGTTGCCAACGAACAGGAAAACGCCGGTTCGTGCCTTACCTTCCTCCTCAACCTTTTCTTCGCCCAGGATGGCCTCGGAACCGGCCCCATGCCGGAGGACCCTTACCGGAAACTCAGCGAGCTTGCCAGCTCTGTGCCCCCAGGAAGCGGAGGGGTTATCTTTGCCCCGTGGCTTTACGGCGAGCGCACCCCGGTTGAAGACCCTTCCCTGCGAGGATGCTTCTTCAACCTCTCCCTGGGCACCACACGGGCTCAAATGGTGAGAGCCGTCATGGAAGGGGTTGCCTTCAACCTGCGCTGGCTCCTTCCCTGCATAGAGAATTTCACCGGAAGGAAGCTTGGGGAAATCAACATTATAGGTGGCGGAGCATCCTCCGATACGTGGTGCCAGATTTTCTCCGATGTTCTCGGCAAACCCATCCGTCAGGTTAAAGAGCCCGCTGCTGCCGGGCTCAGAGGTCTCGGAATCCTGGCCAGCCTTTCCCTCGGCCTTTCCGATCTGGCAAGCTGCACCAGGGATGTGGCCATCGTGAAAACCTTCAGACCTGACCCGGAGAACCATCGGCTTTACACCGAGATCTTTGAAGCCTTCATGGAATTCTACCGCAGGAACCGTGCCCTTTACCGCCGCCTCAATCCCCTTTAAGGAGGGAAAGCCATGGAATCCATGAAATTACTGGGGATGCTTCCCAGGGGGTTAGCCCGCCTCCTGGAGAAATCCATTGAACGGATACCCGCCCTGAGGAAACGCGTGGAAAAGGAATACGAGCACCTTTTAGCGGGGCTTGAGGATTCCCTAAAGCCTTACAGAGATGTGCCCTCCTTTACCCGTTTGCCCCAGGAAGGTCTCAGCCCGGAGGAGATCTTCAGCCTCATGGAGAAGTTGAACGAGAGGGAAGAATGGCGATGGAAGGAAGGATATGCCTCCGGAGCTGTATACCACGGCTCCGATGAGCACATAGAGTTCATGAGCCGGGTTTACCTTCTCAACTCCCAGAGCAACCCCCTCCATGCCGACCTCTGGCCCAGCACGATAAAGTATGAGGCGGAGATCGTGGCAATGACAGCGCGAATGCTGGGCGCAGAGGAAGCCGAAAAGATGGATCCCTCCGCCCGCATCTGCGGCACAGTGACCTCAGGGGGGACCGAAAGCATCCTCATGGCCATGAAAGCATACAGGGATTGGGCTCGGGACAAAAAGGGCATAACCAGGCCTGAGATGATCCTGCCGGTTACGGCCCACCCGGCCTTTGAGAAAGCCGCCCACTACTTCGGCTACAAGATCGTGCGCATTCCCGTGGATAAGGACTTCCGGGCCGATGTTGAAGCTGCCCGCAAGGCCGTGAACCGAAATACGGTGGTGATAGTGGGTTCCGCCCCCTCTTATCCCCACGGAGTAATAGACCCCATACCTGAATTGTCCCAGATCGCCCTGAAACACGGCATAGGCTTCCACACCGATGCCTGCCTCGGTGGCTTCATCCTGCCCTGGGCCGAAAAGCTGGGTTACAAAGTGACGCCCTTTGACTTCCGCCTGCCGGGAGTCACCTCCATCTCGGCAGATACCCACAAGTATGGCTACGCCGCCAAGGGCACCTCCGTGGTCCTTTACCGGAATCCCGAACTGAGGCGCTATCAGTATTTCGTGGCCTCGGACTGGCCCGGGGGCTTATATGCTTCTCCCTCCATCGCCGGAAGCCGTCCCGGCGCCCTCATAGCCATTTGCTGGGCCGTGATGCTCAGGATGGGAGAGAAAGGCTACCTGGAGGCCACGAAGCGCATTCTGGAAACGGCCCGCAAGATCCGCGAGGGCATTGAATCCATCCCCGGATTGAAAGTCCTGGGCGACCCCCTCTGGATAATAGCTTTTGCCTCCGATGAGTTTGACATTTACCGGGTTATGGAGAAGATGGCGGAGAGAGGCTGGAGCCTGAACGGCCTCCAGAATCCCCCTGCCGTGCACATAGCCGTTACCCTCCGCCATACAATCCCCGGAGTGGCCGAACGCTTCATTGAAGATCTGAAAGCCGCCGTTGAAGAGGTAAAAGCCAGGCCTTCGGAGAAGGGTCAGATAGCCCCGATATACGGCATGGCTGCCTCCCTGCCCTTCCGGGGCATGGTGAAAGAATTGCTCAAACGCTACCTTGACCTCCTCTATTCGGTCTGAAGGGGGTCAGCACCGGCGTTGAAGCCCGAGCCTCAGGGGGAAGGGATTGCCTCTATGGCCTGAAGGTGCTATAATCCGGAAGCATTCCGGACAGGAGGAGGCAAGATTGAACGAAAAAAGCTCCCTGGGGCTTCTCATAGCCTTGCTCATAGCCTTTGTGGTAGCTACTTCCCAGGTCTGGCAAACCCCTTCCCCTTCCGAACTGCTAACAACCCCCACTTTCACACCCACCTTCACCCCTACCCCTACGCTTACGCCGACTCCAAGCCCCACCCCTGCTTTCACCCCAACCCCCAC
>DAOUCW010000175.1:0-8718 GCA_034431695.1 Anaerolineae bacterium
CTTCAGGTGCCAGGACAACCGGTTGATATGCCCCAGAACCGATGACCTCTGCCTTCCCATCAATCGGGTGCCAGACCAGTTCCATCGTCTTCTCCTCGTTGTAAAGCAAATATGCTATGGCTCTCGCCCATGGGCTCCAGAGAGGTTTCCCCCATATTCTCCCTTCCACCAACCTTCTCACTTCTCCCGTTTTAGCGTTGAAAATTTCAATCGCTTCTCCGTGTCCCCCGGGTTTAGTATCCCTCAGGATGAGCACCTCATTGTTGGAAATCCACCCCACAATGCGGAAGCCAAGAGTATCGGTGAGAACCACACGGGGTGGGCCAAAACTGATTTGCCCTAAGGAGACCTTTTCCCAAATAGAAGGAGCTGGTAGAGCGGAAGGCGTGAGAGAGAGCTCCCCGGCAATTTCTGCCCGGTTGCCTTTCGGGATCAGGAAAACTGTGGCTGCCAATGTTAGAAGAAAGGCTAAACCCGCCCCCAGTCTGGATATGGATATTTTTCTGCCCATTCAGCACCTCCTTCGGGCATCCTGTGAAAAGCCCAGCTGCTTATCTCCCGCCTCCGTCCAGAAAAGTGGGGGTCCCGTGACGGCTTCCTTTCTTCCCCCGGGGTGCATACTGACCTCTTATCATTTGGCGGCAGTATAGCACCCGGTAACATGAATGAACGCGGGAAGTTGCGTTGGGGGGAGTATTGTGCTATAATATTTATAGAGTGGGCGGTTAGCTCAGCTGGTTAGAGCGCAGCGTTGACATCGCTGAGGTCACTGGTTCGAGTCCAGTACCGCCCACTTTTTTGTTTAGAAGATAGGCTTCGTCCAGATCGAATAGAGTTCGCCGAAGAAGGAAAAGCCCATCGCTTTTTCGCTTCGCAGCAGTTTGAGGGAGCGCCATAGCCTCCAGATAAAGACATCTTCCCGGTAGTATTTCCGCACTTCTTCCAGTGTGATGGGAGGCCAGTTTTCCTCCTGGAAAGTCGAGCGGATAGCCTCGTTGCTCATTTCAACCAGAAGGGGCACAAGGTCGGGCCTGTGGCGCACTATGAAATTGGAAATGAAATCCAGCATGATGGTGCGGAAATTGTAATAGCGGTTCATCACTTCTTCGTGCAATTTCAGGGCTTTTATGAGCTTCTGGGCAAAAGCCGGCAGGGTCTGGAAATAAATTTCAGGGTCAATGACGTCCTTTCCCCCCACGCGGATCATCGGAACTGTGGTGTCAAGGTAGATAAGGGTTTCGTTGCCGATCAGAGCCTCCGGGTTGCCACAGTATTCTTTGACCGCCCAGTTCGGGATCTGGCCATCTATCCCCAGTTGAATCCCCTCATGAGCATGATCTTTGTTGAACCTGTAAACTTTGCCGTATTCCCTCAGGATCATCCGGTAGAGGACCGCCGCAGAGCTGGGGGTGAGCTGTTCAAGGAATCTGCCCACGCAAACATGCTCGGGGTTTACTCTCCCCTGGAGCATGTAGGCAGTTACCGGCCCTGAACCCTTCCCCACAAGGCGGACGTCAAAGGGGGGCACTTCTATTCCTGCTCCATCCCGTAAAATCCTGTTGTATTCCATATACCAGTGCGCGTGGTGCTCCGCCGCCTCGCGGGAGGGAAAAGGAAGCATCTTCTTGAAGACCATCCTTACCGGCTGCCCCGTTTCAGGGTCATGCCAGAGGCTGAGGGCGCTCCCTTCCAGGTCCAGCACCCGGCTTATCTCCCCGAAACCCAGCAGGTTGACTTTGAGGCGCGGGCTCATCCGCAGCTCTATTTCCCTGAGCACCCTGTTCAGCTTTCTCCCCGCAGTGCGCCAGGCTTGCCTGCAGGAACGAAAGGCTTGAGGGGATCCCCCCTCCAGGGCTGGCCACAGACTTTTAACCTCTTCAAGGCTGTCGGTGAATTCTTCCCACAGTCTGAGGATGTAGCCGATAGCAGAGGGGGAGACTGAACCCTGAAGCCATTCGGATAGATCTTCGGGGCTGATGGCGCTGAGAAATTCAACAACCTTCAGGGTTTCAGGGAAGGAGCCGGGGCCTCTGAAGGCTTTGAGGCTCAATTCTTTTAGCTTTTCCCATTCGCTATCAGAAAAGGGCATCCAGGAGCCTCCGCACTGGTCCTTCCAGCTTCATCGTCATAATGTCAACGTTTGGAGGGATGAATCTCCTCAACTTTTCCAGAGCGACAATGGATTTCTCAAGAGCCTCCACGGTCTCTCTGGCTTCCTCTTCGGTGATTATGAGGGGAGGGAGGAACTGGAGGACTCGCCGATCGTTATTGGCGAAGATGGCCAGGACCCCGTTCTCATACATGAGTTTGGTCATGAGGGGGCCACAGTTCCGATCGGGGAAGACGAGGCCCATCATCAGGCCTTTCTGGCGGACTTCCACCAGGGTATTGGGGTATTTGCGTTGCAGTCCCGCAAGCTTTTCGGCGAAGAAAGAGGCCATCTTGTTGACGTGGCCGAGGAATTCGGGCTTTGCCGTTTCCTCGAGCACTTTCAAAGCCACCACGCACCCCAGCTCCGCCCCGCCGAATGTGGATATGTGGATGAAGGGGTTTCTGTCGAGGAAAGCATTGAGTTCCTCCCGGTAAGATGTGGCAGCTATGGGGTAGAGGCCTCCGCTCAGGCCTTTTCCGATAACCAGGATGTCAGGCTCAACTCCCCAGTGTTCTATGGCCCACATCTTTCCAGTGCGCCCCAGACCGCTCTGAACTTCATCAAGGATGAGGAGCGCTCCGTGCTTGTTGCACAGTTCCCTTACTTCTCCAAAGTAATCCTGCGGAGCTATGGGCATGCCCAGGGTTGCCGGGATCGTCTCCAAAAGGACGGCTGCCGTGTCTTCATCCATTTCACGGGCCAGAGCCTGGATATCAGCGAAGGGCACCTGGACGAATCCGGGAGCCAGGGGGCCGAATGGTTCTTTATATTCCGGATCTCCCGCGGCAAGGGCGAAGCCAGTATGTCCGTGGTATCCCCCTCTGGCCGAGATGATTTTGGGCCGCCGAGTGTGAGCCCGGGCGAGCTTTATGGCGAAATCTATGGCTTCTCCTCCACCTACGGCGAAAGTTGTATAGGGAAGGGGGCCAGGAGAAAGCTCCGCGAGGCGCCTGGCAAGCCTGGCCCTGTGTTCGGAAATGAGGTGGTGGTTGCCGATATCAAGCTCTTCCAGGGCCTCCCTTAAAGTTTGCAGGAGGACGGGATGGCGGTGGCCGAAGTTGAAAACTCCACCGTTGCAGTGACAATCCAGCAATCGCTTGCGACCATCCACGTCCCACATGTAGACACCCTCTCTCCTCCCTGCAACGAAATCCATCCCGAAGCCGGTCCAGGTGCGCGCTTTTCCGGAGGAGACATGGGAGGAGAAAGCAGCAATGATCTCCCTTTTGGGCCACTGGGCTATGAAGGACACTTTTCCCTCCCCGGTTTATTTTTCCTCCCAGAGGAAACGAGAGGTAAAGCCGTGCGGATAGAGTTCTCTGAGGGTCAGGGTTCTCCACTGACCTTCAGCATTGACCAGGATCACCTGGAAGGAGGAGAAGTCTTCAACGAATTCGGCCATGACCTGGAGGCATGCGCCGCAGGGAGGAGCGCCGTTGGAGGTGGCCACTGCTATGGCAGTGAAATCCTTTTCACCCTCGGAGACGGCTTTGAAGATGGCGACCCTTTCGGCGCAGACGGTGAGGCCATAGGAGGCGTTTTCCACGTTGCATCCGGTGTATATCCTGCCCGAGCGGGCCAGCAGGGCAGCACCTACTCTGTAATTTGAGTAGGGAGCGTGGGCCTTCTCCCTCGCTTCCAGAGCCCTCCTGGCGAGAGTTTCGGCGATCTCTTCTTCCATCGGGTTGCCCTCTTCGGCCTGATAGAGACTTCAGTTATCGCTGGGGAAGCTGAAGTCTTTCCCCACGATCACCCTTATGTCTATCCCGTTCAGGTTGACGGGACTGTGGCGTATTTCCTCGGGCCGGACGTTGAAGAGGAGGGCCAGTTGCTCCAGGGTGTAGTTTTTGTGGGTGTAGTTCACGATCACAGTGCGGTTGTAGTCTCTGCGGTCGGCGGGACCATAGGCCACCACCTGGAAGCCTTTATCCATGAGAAATCTGGCCACTTTCTCGGCCATCTCTTCGTCCTCGGTGCCGTTCTGGACCACGATCCTGGCCCCTTCCGCGGCTAACCTCTGCTTTTCCGCGGCCTCCTGGGTGAACATCTGGGCTACTACCGGAGTTGGGGTGGCGAAGAGCTCTTCTATGAGGGGACGTATCTTTTCCCTGACGGGTATGAGGACATCAGCTCCGCCCGGCGTTATGGTGTTTATGCACATGGAGCTATCAATGACTGCCCTCTTTATGTTCTGAGGCTCTATTTCCCGGGCAATGGGAGCGAGCTCCAGGAGAACTTCCACGGGTATATCAGTCTGGACCGAGTCGGAGAAGCTCTGGATGAGTTCCGGAAGCCTGGGCAGGAGCTTGGGGATGAGGTCGAGGCTCATAACCCTTTCCCGCACGGCCATTATTATCTGCTGCTGCCGGCGCAGGCGGTCAAAGTCCGATGAACCATGGCGTGTCCGGGCGTATTTCAGGGCCAGGTCTCCATCCATGTGGTGCCAGCCGGCCGGAATGTAGAGCGGATCGTAGCCATAGCCATCGTAAGCGGGATAAGTGGGGTCGTTTATCTCCTTCTCCACGTAGATGTCAATCCCGCCGATGAGGTCAATGATCCGTTTGAAGCCATCAAAGTTGACTTTAACGTAGTAGTGCACCGGCACGCCGAAGTTATACTGGACGGTCTTCTTGGCCAGGGCTGGCCCGCCACCGGGGTAGCCTTTCGCTTCCCCGATGTAATGGGCAGTGTTTATCCTTCCCTCACCGTAGCCGGGGATTGGGACCCAGAGATCCCTGGGGATGGAAAGCATGGAGACGGTCCTGGAGCCCGGATCCACACTCACCAGGATCATGGTATCGGTCCGGGACGGACCCTTCTCACTGGGTCGCCTGTCTTCCCCCAGCAGGAGGATATTTATCCTTTCGCCCCTCTTTATATCCGGAAGGCTGAGGGCATCCCGAACATCCTGGCTCTGTTGAGGAGGGGAAGAGATGCCCGGCACATTCTTGAGGAAGGAGGAGAAAAACGGGCTTGAGATCAGGTAGGAGGAAGCCCAGGCTCTGGCCGTGAGGTAAATCATAAAGGCCGTGTAAAGGGTGGCCACCAGGAAGAAGATGAGGAGGAGCAAGCACATTCCCTCTATCCAGGCATCAACCCTGAACTGCTTTGATCTCTCCAATTTTTACAACCTCCTTCAATAGACCAGGACGAGGGGTTTGGGGGTAAAAAGGAGGGCAAAGATCAGCAGCATGGCAATTGCGAGGAAGCGGTCTGAGGGCCCTATCGGGGTGATCTCATCCAGGGGTTTTGCGTGTTCCCTGCCCAGAAGGGCGATCAGGAGGGCCCAGATGAACCATCCCTGCCACCAGAAGCCCATCAGGATAAGGGCTCCGACGATGAACCAGGTCAGCAGCCTGGCTCTTTTACCCAGGATGGCGTAGGCTATGTGTCCTCCATCCAGCTGTCCGGCCGGGATGAGGTTAAGCCCTGTAACCATCAGGCTCGCCCAACCGGCGAAGGCCATCGGATGGAGCAGCACATCTTTCCCACCCGATGGCAGGATCTGGCCGAAGATTGCCAGCTTAATGAGGAGGTAGAGGATTGAATTGCCTTCCATGTAATAAGGGCGGCCGCTCGGGAGGTATTCAACTCTGGAGAGGAGAAGCCCTATTATCAGCATCGGTATGCCGACCGCAAGGCCGGCGAGGGGGCCTGCTGCGCCTATCCTCAGGAGAACTTTGCGGTTCAGGGGGGGCGATTTCATCCTGATGATGGCCCCCATGGTTCCGAAGGGGCTCAGGGGCATTGGTATGAAATAGGGCAGCGTTACGGAAGCCCCGTATTTCCGGGAAACGAAGTAGTGGCCGAGTTCGTGAGCACCGAGGCTCCCGAGAAGAGCAATAGCGAAGAGGATCCCGGAGGAGAGGCTTGGCTTTTCCCCCATGAAAACGCCCGTGAAAATCACCGAAGCGAGGGTGAGGAAAAAGAGCAAAAGGCTCAGGAACGTTGAGGGGGGTGATTCGGTGATTACTCCAGGGACAACGATGATCCTGGGGGTGCCTTTGTGCTCCCGGAAAAGGGGGGTATAGCCCAGAGCTCTCAGCTCTGAGCTGAGGTAATTGTAAGCTTTTTCCGGCTCGTAAAGGAACTGCCCTTCAAACTGAAAAGCCCCTGTCATATTGGGCAGGGGGGAGTAATTCTCAATCCTGAAGACTTTCCCCACTGCCCTCAAGAGCTGATCGATTAAGAATTCCTCCATACTTTGAGCCTTTTGTTTTTAAATTTAAGCGAGGCAATGTCAATAAGACACCGCCTCGCTTCCAGGTGGAGATGGCGGGAGTTGAACCCGCGTCCAGAGAACTTAGCCCTGGATGGTTTACAAGCTTAGTCGGCTGCTTCATCTCGCCCGAAACCTCCCGAGCCGACCAGGGTGTTTCGGGCCAGCCGATTCGGTCTTAGATGGCCCTATCGGCGTCAGGCCATCGCACCCCGAATCTCTGACGCCCTTCCCCAGCCCTTCGGGGGGAGGCCGGAGAGGACGTGGCTGCTTAACTAAGCAGCCATGGGAATGGTCGCGTAGTTGGCACTTCTCTTTTAACGAACCCCTGTTTTACGAGGTTGGGGCACCTCGGCTTGCCATCCAGGACCACCGGTTCCCTGTCGAACCCACAGCATCCCCACAAGCTGGTTAAATTATACACCCACGAAACCTTCCTGTCAACAGGCCCCGGCCCGCAAGGCCGGGATTCAGAAGAGGGTTACCCCGCATACTCTCCGCCATTCTTTCGCCACTCACCTGCTCCAGGCCGGCTACGATATTAGAACTGTGCAGGAGTTGCTGGGACATAAGGATGTGCGCACCACTATGATTTACACTCACGTCCTGCAGAGCAGCGGGATGGCCATCCATAGCCCGCTGGATGACCTCTGAAGCGCACCTTTTCCCCTTCACCACGGTTCAACAGTGCTTCAGATCCCTGCCAGCTGAGAGGCTACCGCGGTTCAGGTTCTGCTTGCAAGCGCTCTTTGCTTTTCCATCATTTTGAGGCTATAATTCTGCCCACAAAAACAACATAAAGGGGGGTAATGCTCATGGAACTCAGAGTCCTGGCCGAAAAGGTTGCCCAGAAGTTCCCGGTGAGGGAACGGGATTTCAGGCGCACCTTTGAGGCTCTCCTGAAGACCGGCGACCTCTGGGAAGTCCTGGATCTGGTGGATGTTCCCATTATGGCTTTCTGCGAGATGTGGCAGATTATGGCTCAGGAAGGGCTTGTGGAGGTCAGGGGTTCTTCTCTGAGGCTAACCCCAAAGGGCGAGGAGCTGGCTGCTTCCCTCGGCATTGCCCCGGCGAAGGAATTCCTCTGCCCCCACTGCAACGGCACGGGGATCTCGGTTGAACTTCTGAAGGATGTAGCCGAAAGGTTCCAGGCGATTGCCCGCAGCAGGCCCAGTGCCGTGAGGGACTACGACCAGGGTTACGTTCTGGATTACGTTACGGTGGCAAGGGTGGCCCTGATGTGGCAGAAGGGCGACCTGGCCGGCCTGGAGCTCCTGGTCCTGGGCGATGATGACCTGGTGAGCATCGCTGCCGCTCTGACGGGCGCTCCGAAGAGGGTAGCCGTTCTGGATATAGATGACAGGCTGCTGGATTTCATCCAGAAAGTATCGGACAGAGAAGGCCTCGGGATCCAGGTCGTGAAGCATGACCTGCGCTATCCCCTGCCCGATGCCCTCCAGGGCGCCTTTGATACTTTCATAACTGACCCCACCGAGTCCCTGAAGGGGATGAAGGCCTTCCTGAGCCGCAGCCTTTCGTGCCTCAAAGGCCCAGGCAGCGCCGGTTACTTCGGCTTCACCAGGAGAGAAGCTTCCCTCAAGAAGTGGAAGCTTATCCAGAGTTTCCTCCTGGAGAAGGGAGCCGTCATAACCGACATCATTGATGATTTCAACGTTTACGCCAACTGGCCTTACATGGAATCAATGCGGGCCTGGAAGCACCTTCCGGTCCAGGTTTTGCCCGGGAAGGAGTGGTATAAGTCCGCTCACTACCGCATAGAGTTGCTGGAGAAGCCAGGCCCCGATACTGAAGTTTTCCCGCTGGACCTTTACGATGAAGAAACCGCCACAGTCTGAGGAGGGGACATGTTTGAGCCAAAGTTCGCCTGCCTTGTGAGCGGAGCTTCTGAGGGTGAGACCGAGCTCAATGCCTTTGATAACGCTCTCCTGGAAGCCGGTATCGGCGACGTAAACCTGGTGAAGGTCTCCAGCATAATGCCTCCCGGGGTGGAAGTGTTGGACGAGCTCAGTTCACTGCCCAGGGGTGCTTTCCTCCCCGTCG
This sequence comes from Anaerolineae bacterium, assembly GCA_034431695.1. Lineage (GTDB taxonomy): Bacteria > Chloroflexota > Anaerolineae > SpSt-600 > SpSt-600 > SpSt-600. Next base: position 8,433 of record DAOUCW010000175.1, read on the forward strand.
TCTATGCTTCCGTTTCCTCCTCCACCCCGGGGACTGTGCTCTCGGCGGCGGTGGGCTTCGGGCGGTGCGAGGATGGCTTCGGGGTCATCATGGAGGCAAGCGGGATCGGAAGGAGCGAAGAGGAAGTGCGAAAAGAGGTGGAGGATAAGATCAGGTTCGCTCTGGCCCGCAGGGGCCTGGAATTGAAAGAGCTGAGGGTGACCTCCATCTCCTGCAAAGTTAAGAAGTGCGCGGCCGTGGTTGCGGCGTGCATTTTCTTCTGAGGAGGACTTGGGTTTGTGAACAG
>DAOUCW010000176.1:0-1775 GCA_034431695.1 Anaerolineae bacterium
TAAGAGACAGGGCCTGAAGCCCTCATACGGCCGGGTGAGCCGCTACGGCCTCGTGGCTTTCGCCTCTTCCCTGGACCAGATCGGTCCCATAGTGAAGGACGTTACCGATGCTGCCATCCTCCTCTCGGTCATAGCCGGCCACGACCCGAAGGACTCCACGTCGGTTGATGCCCCTGTGCCCGATTACACTAAAGCCCTCATCCCGGAGATAAGGGGGGTCAGGGTGGGCGTGCCGAAGGAATACTTCATTGAGGGGATGGAGGAAGGGGTTGAGAGGGCCGTGCGGGAGGCCATAGAATGCCTTGAGGAGCTCGGGGCCGAGGTGGTGGAGATAAGCCTGCCCCACACCGAATACGCCCTCCCCACCTATTACCTCATCGCTCCGGCCGAAGCCTCGGCCAACCTGGCCCGCTACGATGGGGTGAAATACGGCCTGCACCTTTCCGCTTCCGATCTCTGGGAGGAATACCGCCTGACCCGTGGGAACGGCTTCGGGCCTGAGGTCAAAAGGCGCATAATGCTCGGAACTTATGCCCTCTCGGCCGGCTATTACGATGCCTATTACCTCAAAGCCCAGAAGGTCCGGACCCTCATCAAGAAAGATTTTGATGAAGCCTTTGAGAAGGTGGATGTGATCGTGGCGCCGACCTCACCGACCGTGGCCTTCAGGCTTGGGGAGAAGGTGGAGGATCCCCTCAAGATGTATCTCTCCGACGTTTTCACCATCCCCGTCAACCTGGCGGGGATATGTGCGATCTCCATCCCTTGCGGCTTCTCCGAAGGCCTGCCGGTCGGCCTGCAGGTTATGGGGCCGGCTTTTGGGGAGGAGATAATCCTGAGAGTGGCCTACGCCTACGAGCAGGCTAACTCCTGGCACCTGAAGAGACCGCCCCTCTGAGGAGGATGGGATGAAAGTGATAGACTTCCACGTCCACATCTTCCCCCCTGAAGTGATAAAGAACAGGGAGAAGTTCTTCCAGAGGGATCGCTGGTTTGAAGTCCTCTACTCCAGCCCGCGTGCCAAGATGGTCACAGCCGACGAGCTCATCCAGGTTATGGACGAGGACGGCATAGATGCAGCCGTGGCCTTCTCTTTTGCCTGGTCCGATATGGGGCTCTGCCGGTGCTGCAACGATTACGTTCTGGATGCGATGAGGCGCTACCCCGGCCGGATATATGGTTTTGTCGCCGTCCAGCCCAGGGCCGGGAATGAAGCGGTGCGGGAGATAGAGCGCTGCATAGAAGCCGGGATGAGGGGGATAGGGGAGCTTATGCCCAACGGCCAGGGCTATGCCCTGGACGATGAAGACATAATGACCCCGATAGTGGCCGCCGCAGTGGCTTACGACGTGCCCCTTATGGTCCACACCAGTGAGCCTGTTGGACACAATTACCGTGGTAAGGGAACCATAAGCCCGGGCATAGTCTACAACTTCATCCAGCACCACCCTGAGCTGACCCTTGTCTGCAGCCACTGGGGGGGAGGACTGCCCTTCTACGAACTCATGCCTAAGGTCAGGGAAAAGCTGGGGCGGGTCTACTACGACACTGCCGCCACTCCTTTCCTTTACGACATCCAGATTTTCCCGATAGTGGGCGAGCTCCTGCGCTACAAGATCCTCTTCGGCACCGATTTCCCCCTGGTCAGGCCTGGGCCTTTCGTGGAGCAGATAAAGAACTCGGGCTTATCCCAGCGAGGCCTTGAACGCATCCTCGGGGAAAACGCTGCAAGGCTGCTGAAGATAGATCAGGGGTAAGCCGGAAATTTTGAAAAC
>DAOUCW010000177.1:0-14367 GCA_034431695.1 Anaerolineae bacterium
CCCCAACCCCCACCCCACTTCCTCTCCAGGTGGCAGGGATTAACTTTTACCGGGAACCAGGCGGTAGCCTCTGGTGCTTCGGAGAGGTCCTGAACCCTGGCAAAGTGACGGTGGAAAGCGTTGCGGTTGCGGTCAGGCTATACGGGCCCGACGGTTCCATCGCGGCCGAGGGGAGGGCTTTCGTCGCCAGGGACCTCATACCGCCCGGTGAGAAGGGGCCTTTTGCCGTAGCTTTCACCCAGCCTCCGGAGTTCTTCCCCGGCTACGAGGTGATTGTGATAAGCGCTTTCCCTGCCCATTCCCCTTCGGCTCTGGCTCACTCTTTGGTTTTAAAAGAGCATTCGTGGGAGAGAGGGCCGGGTGACTTCTACACGGTTAAAGGTGTGGTGCTGAACGCAGGGGAGAAAGCTGTCGGTGATGTTAACGTTGTGGTAGTCGCTTACGATGCCTCGGAAAAAGTCGTAGCCCTCAAGAAAGTTACGCCACTCAAAGACTTCCTGAAACCCGGAGAGGGCAGTGAATTTTACCTCACCTTCTTTCCAGCCGGCAATCCTCCGGTTACTTACACCCTGTATGCTCAGGGAATCATCCCCTGAGCCGGATCAATCCAGCTCTTCCACCACAATCCTGCCGTCCTGGACAAAAGCAACCTCGGGCCTGGAAGGGCTTTCCTCCGCTTCCTCAGGAGGGCGAGCTACATAGGGGCCGATCCTTATCAGGGACGGCCTGAGGCGCAGTGCGTAAATTCTGCGGGAAGGGTCATCGGGTGTCCCGGCTGAGGCGATCCCCTGGAGATGCCCTAACACAATGATGTCGCCCCCAGCTACGATCTCCGCACCGGGGTTCACATCCCCAATTATCACGATGGAGCCTTCGTAAGTTATCCTCTGGCCGGACCGGATGGGGCCTCGCCTGATCAGAGCGATCTCGGGCTTTTCTCCGCGGCCCTTTTCCACTTCCAGGCCCAGGGCATAAGCGGCTTTGCGCACTTTTTCCTCACTGCTTATGAGCTTCTCGGGCACTATGCGGTAACTCCTGAGAGTTTCCAGCACCTGGCTGAGTTCGTCCACGCCGAAATCCGGGTTCTTCACTTCAAGGATCACCCGGTTGCCTTCCAGGAGCGGGCCAGCCGAGCTGAGGGTTGCCCTCAGTTCCTGCAGGGCATCTTCAGCTCTTTCGCCCCCGAGAACTATCGTGATGCCTTCGCCGGTCCCCTTTATGGCCACAGCCTTCACGGCGACCTCTCCCAATCTATGCGATCAAAGTAATACCGGATTATCCTGGCAGCTACAGGGACGGCTGTTTCAGAGCCCTCTCCTCCTCCCTGGAGCAATACCACCAGTGCGATCCTGGGGTTATCGTAGGGGGCGAAGGCGGTGAACCACGCGTGGGTTGGCAGGTTGCCTTTGATGTTCCGGGGGCCGTAGAACTCGGCAGTGCCTGTCTTCCCGGCCACGGCGATATCGGGCCAGTTGGTCCGCCAGGCAGTCCCCCTCGTGACAGCTTCCCTCAATCCTTTCTTGACCAGGGCTACGGTCTTTTCCGAAACCGGTAAGGTGCGTATTATTTCGGGCCTGAATTCGTAAACCACGTTGCCCTGCTGATCCACCATTTTGTAGAGGAGTTTGGGCTTGTAGAGGGTCCCGCCATTGGCGATGGCTGCAGTGGCGTTTAAAATCTGCAGAGGGGTGGCCAGTAAGAACCCCTGACCGATGGCCATGTTGTAGGTATCGCCCAGGACCCATATTTCCCCGTAATTCACGCGTTTCCATTCAGCCGTGGGGACAAGCCCCTTGCTTTCGCCCGGCAGGTCAATTCCCGTCTTCTCCCCGAAGCCGAAGAGTCTGGCCCAGTAAGCGAGCTTTTCAAGCCCAAGCCCCTGGAAATCCTTATACCCTCCGGCCACTTTGTAGAAGAAGATATCACAGGAATAGGCGAGAGCATCTACGACGTTCAGAGGTCCGTGCCCTTTCTCATACTTGTGGATCCAGCAGTAGAAGGGCTGGGCCAGGGAAGGATCGTCCGGGAAATACTGGTTTGGAACCCACAGGATGCCTTCGCAGTCCAGGTAACTCCTTTCGGTTATGATTTTCTCTTCAAGGGCTGCAGTCGCCGGAACGATCTTGAAGGTTGAACCGATCGGATACTGGCCCATTATGGCGTGGTTGAGCAGGGGGTGGTTCGGGTCTTCCTCAAGTTTGCGGTAATCCTCGTAGCTTATGCCCCGGGCGAAGAGGTTATTGTCGTAGGATGGAAGGCTCACCATGGCCAGGATTTGACCGTTCCTCGGGTCCATCACTATCGCTACCCCCACCGGCGAGTGAGCCCTCTTCATCCCTTCTTCCAGTGCCTCTTTGACCGCGGCCTGCAGATCCCAGTCAATGGTGAGGTATAGGCTGTATCCGGGCTTCGGCGGAATTTCAGGCCCAACAGTCCGTATTTCCCGACCCGAAGCATCCACTTCCACAAGTTTCTGGCCCTTTTCCCCCCGGAGGTAATCCTCGTAGATGAATTCAATCCCGGTTAGGCCAACCTTATCGCGGCTCGGGTCATATCCCTTCGCCCTGTAATCCTCCACCCATTCCTTCGGGATCATGCCCGTGTATCCGATGATGTGGGAGAAGAGGGTGCTGCTTATGTATTCCCTGAGGGGTTCAACCTCCACCCGGACGCCGGGGAAATCCATGTGCTCCTGCTGGAGGAAAAAGGCCGTTTCCCTTTCAACGTTCTTCTTGATCGGGATGGGCCTGAAGGGGTTCTTCATCCCTTCTTTCACGAGGGCTTCAAGGTCGGGGGAGGAGCTTGCGGGGAAGGCAAGCCCCGCGCTCTTCCCCGATGAGAAAAGAAGCTCCGAAAGCCTTGAAAGCAATCTGCGGCGCTCCCCCTCGTCTTCTGGCAGGTAAGCGGGAACGAGGGAGACGGTGTAGCTCGGGATATTCCGGACCAGAGGCCTCCCCCACCTGTCGTAAATAACCCCACGCAGGGCATCGGTCTGAACGAGCTGGAGCCGGTTCCTGTCGGCTAAGGACCTGTAATAATCGCCCCTGAGGATCTGGAGGTGCCAGAGGCGCAGGCTGAATGCCAGGAAAACCAGGACGATCCATATCTGGAAAGCCAGCAATCTCGCCCTACTTCCGTTCACCCGTCTCCCTCTGATAGAGCCTGGACAAAATCATGTAGGCCGGGATTGCCGCCACCCCGTTCAACAGGGCCGACGGCAGTGTTATCAGAGCGAGGCTTTCAGCCCAGGGTAAGTTATGTCCCAGAAGGCGCAGAACCGTTAGCTGGGTGATGTCGTAGAGGATGAAAAGCAGGCTGGCCACCGGGAAGGAAGTCAGGGGATTGGCATAGGAGAGGTGTTCAGAGGTGGAGGCTGCGGCGAAAGCAACGATCGGGAGTGAAATGGTGAAGGGCCCCAGGGGGCCTCCCGAAACGAGGTCCATGAGCAGGCCAGCTCCGAAAGCCCAGCCCATCGCTGCATTTCCCCCCTTGAGTATCCCCCAGGATAAGGTGAGGATGAAGACAAAATCCAGCCTGGCAGGGCCGAGCCTGAGCCCTGAAACTGCGGCCTCCTGGATGAGGACAGTCGCTAACATAAGGCCAAAATCCTGATAGAAATTAATGGCTCTCCTCCTCAGGAATGGTTGGGTTGGAACTTTTGAGCACGAGGACGAATTCCAGCCGGTCAAAGTCCACCGATGGTTTGATGCGGGCTTCCTGAAAGAGCATGTAATCCTTCTTTTCCACCTCAATGACCTGGCCTATTACTAACCCCTTGGGCAGGGTTCCACCAAGGCCTGAGGTCAGGACCACCTCCCCCACTGATACTTCCGCATCCATGGGGATGTAGCGCATGATGAGGGCGCCCTCTGGAGTCCCCTCCACCATTCCGGTGACCTGGCTTCCCTGGAGGTAGGCACTTACTGAACTTGATGGATCTGTGAGGAGCAGAACCTTTGAGGCATCACGGTAGACGCTGACCACTCTGCCCACGAGGCCTCTTTCGGTTACCACTGCCATTCCCGGCATAACCCCTCTGCGCTGCCCGGCATTTATCACTATGTAACGGGTGAAGCCAGAGGGATCATACCCGATGACCCTGGCAGTGACTCTGGCCGTTGTGTAGTCAAAGAGAGGGTTTTCCTGGGTGAAGCGGAGAAGCTCCCTCAAAGCCCTGTTCTCGGCTTCAAGTTCCCGGAGCTGGATGTTTTCAATGGTGAGGCGTTCCACTTCCTTCCGGAGCTTTTCGTTCTCCTCGCGCAGGCGTCTTGATTCTTCAAAGAAAGCAGCGGCACGGCGGAGGGAGGAAGCCGCGAGGAAAATTTTATCCTGGAGGGGAGAGGTGGCACTCAATATAGCGTCCTGGACCGGGGTTAAGAGGCCTGCCCTGTGGAGGATCAACAGGAGAACGCCCAGGGATATCAGACCGAGGAAGAAGCGCCAATCCGGCTTTTTAGGGCCTCCTGAGGCCGGAAAGGACCTTGGAGTAGACATCAAGGCTCTCCAGAATCTTAGCTGCGCCCCTCACCACGCAGGTTACAGGATCCTCAGCAACGTAGACTTTGACTTTGAGTTCCTCGCTCAGCCTCCGGTCAATGCCTTTGAGGAGGGCTCCGCCGCCCACCAGGGCGATGCCCCTTTCCATTAGGTCGGCCACAAGCTCCGGAGGCGTGTCGTCCAGGACATCCCTTGCGGCATTGACTATGGCGGAAATAGAGCCGGAGATGGCTTCCCTTATTTCCACACTGGAAACTTCCACCTCATCGGGGAGGCCGGTGATGAGGTTCCGCCCTCTAAGGACAAAAGTTTCCTCCTTTGGCAGGGGGTAAGCGGATCCTATGGCGATTTTGGCCTGTTCAGCCATTCTCTCCCCTATGAGGAGGTTGTATTTCTGCTTTGCGTAGCGGATTATGTCTTCATCCATCTCATCGCCGGCTATCCGTATTGAAACGCTCTGGACAATCCCACCGAGGGAAAGGACGGCTATCTCCGTTGTCCCCCCGCCAATGTCAATCACCATACTGCCCACGGAATCATTGATCGGGAGGTCGGCTCCGATGGCGGCAGCCACAGGTTCCTCAACGAGGTAAACCTCCCGGGCGCCTGCGCTCACGACGGCATCGTAGACGGCCTTTTTCTCCACTTCGGTGACGCCGCTGGGTATGCCTACGATCACCCTTGGCCTCGGAATGCGGAAGAGGAGCTTCTCGTGGACTTTGCGGATGAAGTAATGGATCATGGCCTCGGTCACGTCAAAGTCTGAGATAACGCCATCCCTTATGGGCCTTATGGCCGCTATATTGCCGGGGGTCCTGCCCAGCATTTCCTTGGCTTCCGCACCTATGGCCAGGACTTTGCCGGTCTCTTTTTCCAGAGCCACAATAGAGGGTTCGTTTATCAGGATGCCTTTGCCTTTAACCGCCACCAGGGTCGTGGCGGTCCCCAGGTCAATGGCCATATCAAAGGAAAACAGGCCGAGGAATGCGTTTACAGGATTGAGCACTTTTCCCACCCCTCTTCACTGGTTTGCTCCATTATACCACAGGGGAAAGGGGTTAGCCAAAAGTTTGAGTTGTCTTGAGGGGGGCGGGCTGGATTGATACGGCCACTGCTGAGCATATTATTTGCGGGAAAAAGCATTTTATGGTAAAATATCGCAAAGCAATGGCGCACCGGTGGAGGCGCTTTACAATTCCAAAGGAGGAGGGGCCATGGAAAAGGTCTGGTATAAGTTTTACGACCCCGGTGTTCCCCGTTCTATTTCTTACCCCCTGATCCCCCTTTACAAATTCTTAGATGACAGCGCTGAAAAATACCCCAACAACATCGCCCTTATCTTCGGGGGGAGACTTGGCAAGAGATACATGGGGAGCAGCATCACCTACAGGAAGCTCAAGGAGCTCGTGGACCGCTTTGCCACCGCTCTCCAGGCCCTGGGGGTGAAGAAAGGCTCAAGGGTTGCTGTGCACCTTCCCAACTGTCCTCAGTTTATCATTGCTTACTATGGCGCCCTCAAAGCTGGAGCCACGGTCGTCCCCACAAACCCCCTTTATGTGGAAAGGGAGCTTGAGTATCAGTTCAACAATGCCGGCGTGGAGACGGTTGTCACCCTCACCCGTTTCTATCCCGTTATCCGCAACGTAAAGCCCAGAACCCCACTCAAGAACATTATCGTGACCAACATCAAAGAATACTTCCCGCCCCTGCTCAAGCTCCTGTTCACCCTGGCTGTGGAGAAGAAGGAGGGGCATCGCCTCGAAGGGGAGCTGGTGGAAGGGACCTACATGTTCCAGGACCTCCTGGCCAAATATCCTCCCAATCCTGCACCCGTTGAGATAAACCCTCAGGAAGACATTGCGTGCCTCCTTTACACCGGTGGGACCACAGGGGTCCCCAAGGGGGCCATGCTAACCCACTACAACCTGGTGGCCAATGCTCTCCAGGTCCGGGCCTGGCTCCCTGACGTTCAGGAAGGGAAGGAGAAATCCCTGGTGGCTCTGCCCCTCTTCCACTCCTACGGGATGACGGTTTGCATGAACTTTGGCCTGAACGCGGCCGGCACCCTCATCCTCATGCCCAACCCCAGGGACATAGAAGAAATGCTCATCCTGATTGACAAATATAAGGTCAGCCTGTTCCCCGGCGTTCCCACCATGTATATCGCCATCAACAACCACCCAGACACCCCCAAATACAACCTGCGCTCCGTGAAGGCCTGCATAAGCGGCGCCGCGCCTCTGCCGGTGGAAGTCAAGCAGAAGTTTGAGGAAATAACGGGTGGTAAACTTTGTGAGGGCTACGGCCTCACCGAGACTTCTCCCGTCACCCACTGCAACCCGATCTATGGGCTGAACAAGGCTGGCTCCATCGGCATTCCTTTCCCCGATACTGATGCCCGCATTGTGGACCTGGAGACCGGAACCAGAGAGCTCCCGCCTGGGGAGATCGGTGAGCTGGCCATAAGGGGACCTCAGGTCATGAAAGGTTACTGGCAGATGCCTGAAGAGACGGAAATGGTCTTCAAGGAGGGGTGGCTCCTCACCGGCGACATCGCCAAGATGGATGAAGATGGCTACTTCTACATCGTGGACCGCAAGAAGGACATGATAATCGCCGGTGGCTACAACATCTATCCACGCGAGGTGGAGGAGGTCCTCTACCAGCACCCGAAGGTTAAGGAAGCGGTGGTGGCTGGAATCCCCGACCCCTACAGGGGTGAAACCGTCAAGGCTTACATAGTGCTCAAGGAAGGGGAAACGGCCACGGAGGAAGAGATAATAGAGTTCTGCCGGAAATACCTGGCTCGCTACAAGGTCCCCACGGCGGTGGAATTCCGGAAGGAACTCCCCAAGAGCACAGTGGGCAAACTCCTCAGGCGAGTGCTGGTGGAGGAGGAGAAGCAGAAGCTTCAGGCCAGGAAGCAGTAAACTCTGAAGGAACTCTATTGGGTGGGGCATGGGGTTCGCCGATCCAGCCCCATGCCCTTTAATTTTAGGCCTGTGAAGGAGACCAGGCATGACTTACTGGTCCAAACTCCGGGAGAAATTCCTCCCCTTTCTGACCAGCCTCCTTTACATCGCTTTTGTCGGGTGGTCCCTTTACGGCGCAGTTAAGCCTGTGGAAACCTATACCTTCCGCCTGATCCACCTTGGCTTCACCTTGGTCCTTGGAGCCCTCACTTACCCGATTTCGAAAAGAGCGAGAGGGTGGCGGTGGTTTGTGGATTTGCCCCTCGCTCTGGCAGGCATCCTCGTAGTCTGTTACCCCTTGCGGAACCTGGATTCCTTCCTCCGGCGCTCCACCGTCCCCAACCTTCTGGACGTGGCAGTGGGGGTTATAGCCATCCTTATTCTGGTGGAATTGTCCCGTCGTGTGGTGGGCAATACTTTCACCCTGGTGCTTATCTTCTTCTTGCTCTACGCCCTGTTCGGTTATTACATTCCCGGAGGACTCGGCCATAAGGGGTATGGGCTCGATCGGATTGTGGGGCACATGTATATGACCCTTGAGGGGATACTGGGCGTCCCGCTGGCCGTAAGTGCCTCCTTCGTCATCCTTTTCGTCGTTTACGGCGTTTTCATGGATGTGGCGGGGGCTGGCAAATTCTGGCTTGAGCTGGCTATTTCCCTTATGGGGCGCAGGCCTTCAAGTGCCGGGAGAGGTGCCATTCTAACAACTGCTCTCCTTGGAGGCCCGCAGGCCAGCGGCGTGGCAACAACCATGTCGGTAACGCCCATTATGTGGCCCGTGCTCAGGGAGGCAGGATACGATCCAGATATGGCGGCCGGGCTCATCTCAGCCGGCGGGATAGGGGCAGTTATCTCCCCACCTCTGATGGGTGCTGCCGCTTTCCTCATAATGCAATTCCTGGGGGTATCTTTCTGGAGTGTGGTGCTGATGGTCCTTATGCCCACTCTCCTCTATTACTTCGGAATCTTTTTCATAACGGAGTTTGAAGCCAGGAAGCTTAAATTCTCCCCTCCGGCAGTGCCCGCAATAGCATTTAAGGAAGTAATGCTCAAGCGTGGCTACCACCTCATTTCCCTTATCATCCTGGTCATCCTGCTGGCCATGGGGCGCTCGCCTGAGTCAGCGGCCATCTGGGCGATTGCCACCACGGTGTTGACCAGCTTCCTGAGCCGGGACAGGAACGAGTGGCTGACGCCCCGCAGGATCGTGGAGGCTCTCATTGAGGGGGGTAAGAACATGGTGCCTGTGGCTGTTCTCCTGGCCGCCGCAGGCCTGATAGTCGGAACATTCTCCCTCACAGGGCTTGGGCTCAAGATCTCAACGTTAATCATGGCCCTGAGCGGAGGAAACAGGATCGTGGCCCTCTTCCTGGCCTTCATAACCTCCCTTATAATTGGCCTGAGCTTGCCCATAACTGCCACTTACATTATGACGGTGGTCATGGTAGCGCCGGCTCTGGTCAAGCTCGGCATACCCGATTATGTTGCCCACATCCTGGTCTTCTACTTCGCCGTCCTTTCCGAGGTTTCTCCGCCAGTGGGGCTTTCCCCATCGGCCGCAGCGGCTATAACGGGTGGCAATCCGTTCCGCTCAATGCTTCATTCCTGGAAGTATTCCATTTCCACCTTTCTGGTGCCTTTCCTGTTCTCTTCCACCCCCCTGGGCTTCAACCTGCTCATAGTGGGGGCAAAACTTCCTTCTTTCCTCCTGGCGACCCTCAACAGCCTTCTCTCCATCTTCTTCATAAGCGCCGGGATTGTGGGCCATTTGAAGAGTTCTCTGCACGTGGTGGAAAGGGCTATCCTCATAGCAGCGGCACTGCTGCTCGTGGTTTCCCCTGTTGGTGGTTCTTCCGTTATCGGATTGGGAAGCGCGGCCGCAGGAATTGCGGTCTTAATCTTAAACCTTTTGAGGAGGAGCTGAAATGAAACGCGGGTTGCTGAGGTGGCTGGCACTGAGCCTTCTCCTGTCCCTTCTGATCGGCATCTTTGCCGGCTGCGCCAGGAAGCCTGAAAAGCTTTCCTTCAGCATCGCCACTGGTGGGACAGGGGGAGTGTGGTATCCCCTGGGAGGGGCTATAGGAGGCCTCATAACCAACAAAGTCCCCAACACCGAAGCCACGGCTGAATCCACAACCGCCGCCATTGATAACCTCCTGCTCCTGACCACGGGGAAAGCAGGGATGGCCTTCTGCTACGATTACCACGTGGTCTGGGCCAACGAGGGCAAGATTGAGGCCCTTGGGGGGAAGAAGCCGGTTCGGCTTGTGATGGGCTTCTACGAGCAGCCCCTCCATGTAGTCACCAAGGAAGGCACCGGCATCAAGACGATCTACGATCTCAAGGGCAAGAGGGTTTCCACAGGGGCCCCCAACAGCGGCACCGAGGAGCAGGCTGGCTACGTCCTCAAGGCCCTTGGCATTGACTGGGATAAGGACTTCACCAGGGAGAAGCTCGGTGCCTCCGAATCGGTGGCCGCTCTGAAAGATGGCAAGATTGACGCCTTCTTCTGGAGCGGGGCGGTTCCCACTTCTTCCATCCTTGACCTGGCTTCCACTCCGGGCCTGAAGATGGTGCTGGTGCCCATAGCGGGAGAGGATGCCGATAAAATCATGGCTGCAAACCCTGGCGTCTTCCACAGGACAAAGTTTGCTGCCGGCTCTTACCCCGGAATAGACACCGATGTGGAGACCATCGGCATCACGGCTGTGCTGGTGACCATGGACACCTTCCCCGCCGACAGGCTCTACCAGATTCTGGATGTGATCTTCTCCAACCTGAACGAGCTGGCAGCCGTGTGGAAGGGAGCTGCTAAACTCACCCCCGAAAAGTCCATCGGCCAGGTCACCCCGGATGCCCTGAAATACCTGCATCCTGGTGCCGAAAAATTCTTCCGGGAGAAGGGGGCTCTCAAGTAAATGCCAGGGGTTCCCGGGGCCTTGCGGAGGTTACTATGCCTCTGCAAGGCCTCTTTTTTAATCCTGCTCCTGCTCTTCCTTCCGATCCCGGGGCACACCCTGCTGGAAGTGGATTTCTCCTCAGGAAACGTCTTCTTCCTGCTCAGAGATGGTGAAGCCATTCATCTCGCCTGGAAGAATTCCCTCTTCGGGCAGCAGGTTACGGAGAAGTTCGTGGCCAGGGGAGGAGTCCTCTGGCTGGAGGAGGTCAAATTTGAGGACAGAGATTCCGGCTACACCATGGAAGCTACCCCCCGGGACCTGGCAGACCTCTACCACACTGGCGGTGCTTTCAGGGTGGAGGGGGTGCACAGGCCCTTCAATCGGGTTGTATTCCGCGTGGGAGAGGCGGGCAGACCCTTCCTCACGGTAAAGGGCAGGGAACTGAGCTTTTACGATGAGGCCGGCTTCGGTGGAAAAGTAGTCCTCAGGGCCGGGAGGGTAAGGCTCATATCCCTTTTGCGGGCTTCTGGAGCAGCACTCGCTCGTCGCCTACTCTTTTTGTTACTTTCTTTTCGTCAAGGTGCTCCATGAGGGCGAGGGCATACTTGCGGCTTGTCCCGAACATGTCCCTGACCTGGGCCACGGTTATTTTCCCTTCCCGCTCGAGCCTTTCCACCACTTTCCTCACCATCTCCCGGTAAGTTTCCGCCAGGAAGACTACTTCCGGGCTGACTTTAATCAGGATGCCCATATCCAGCAGGGCGGAGAAGAGTTCGCTTCCCAGGGTGCCCTCGCACTCTGCTACCGATGGAGTAGCGTAAGGGCTGGCCCTGAAACGGGCCAGAAGCCTTTCTATCAGCTCTTTCTGCTCCGGGGTGAACCTTATTTCGTGCTGGGAGAGCGCTACTGCTCCTTCCTCTTCCCGGATCTTGCCCTCCGCAACAGCTCTGGCCAGTGCTTCGGCCAGAACCCCTGGAGGAATTCTCATCCGGCTGCGCAATTCCTCTTTTGGCATCCCTTTCCTCAGGGGGTAACGCCGGTGGTAATCTTCCAGCAGGGATATCATCCGGGCCAGGAGTTTATCCCAGCCTGCTCTGGTCAGGAGGTATCCTTCTTCTCCCGTCCCCTCGGGCTTGAGGGTTATAACCTCTCCCCTCTCCAGGAGTTTCTGGAGGATCTCAAGGGCTTTCTCTCTCCCCAGGCTGAGGCGGGGGAGGATTTCCTGGAAGCGGGCTGGCTCGTAGGCTTTGAGCGTGTTGATGAATATTTCCTCCGGGGTGCCACTGGCCAGGAGCCTGAGCTTCTCCACCACTTCCATGCGGAAGCGCCGGTGCCTCCTTCCGGGGTGGGGATCCAGAACTTTGCCCCCTCCCACCGTTATGGGCGGGGAAGGCCAGCGGATTATGAATCCGTCCCCTTTCACCAGTGGGATTGGCCTCTCTAACACCAACTGGATGAAGGCTTCTTCCCCCGGCTTCACCTCCTCCCGGTCCAGGACCCTGACTCTGGCCATGACTTCAGCGGCTCCGCTGAAGAATTTGACCTCGGCGTTGTGGGGCAGAGGGAAGGGGGCATCAGCAAGGTAGCGCAGGTGCACATCCACCAGGGAAGTAGGAACCAGCCAGCCGGGGATGGTCAGGACATCGCCCCGGCTTATTTGCTCCTTATCAACTCCGCTGAGATTAACGGCCACTCTGCTTCCGGGTCTGGCGACCTGGATTTTCTCCTTATAAGATTGCAGTCCCCTTATCCTGGCCCTCAGGCCCTGGGGAAGGATCTCCACCTCCTGCCCCACCTGCAGGCAGCCATCCACCAGGGTCCCGGTTACCACTGTCCCGAATCCCACAATGGTGAAAACCCGATCTATGGGCAGGCGCGGTTTCCCGAGGTCAACCCTGGGAGGTGTGTGGATCAGAATTTCCTGAAGGGCCTGGACCAATCGGTCAAGTCCTTCCCCGGTTCGGGCGGAGGTCAGGATCACGGGGGCGTTTTCCAGAACGGTGCCTTTCACGGTTTCTCTGACCTCTTCCTGGACCATTTCCAGCCACTCTTTATCCTCCACCAGGTCTATCTTGGTCAGGGCTATCAGGCCAGCTTTGACCTGAAGGAGGTCCAGGATGGCTAAGTGTTCCCTCGTCTGGGGCATGACACCTTCATCGGCAGCGATGACCAGGATGGCAGCGTCTATTCCACCGACTCCGGCGAGCATGTTCTCAATGAAATCCTTGTGGCCCGGGACGTCCACTATGCCCACTTTCTCCCCGTTGGGAAGCGTTAGCCAGGCAAAGCCCAGGTCTATGGTCATCTCCCGTTCTTTTTCTTCCTTGAGCCTGTCGGGATCTATACCTGTGAGGGCCTTGACCAGGGTTGATTTCCCGTGGTCCACATGCCCGGCTGTTCCCACCACATACATGGTTCACTCCTCCATCGCGGCCGAGAGGAATTCCTGGAATGCCGAGAGCACTCGCCTGAGGCCTTCTTCCTGAACTCTGCGAAGGGAAATGAGTTCTTCCCGCAGTCCCTTCAGAGCCTCTTCCAGGGCTTCTATCTTGACCGCGAAATCCCTGTTTCTGGCTTCCTGACGGGTCCGGTTCTCCTCTATGAACATCTCCTGCTGCTTCCAGCGCCTTTCAGCCTCCTCACGGTAAGCTTCCCATTCTTTCCTGAGCCTGTCTTCCACCACTTTCACCAGTCCAAGGACTTCCCTTTCGGTTGCGGCAACGCTTTCCTGGAGCCTGGCCGTTTGCTCGGCTACCTTGCGGTTCTTCTCATATTGCTGGGCGTAAAGGTCCATCAGGGAGGAGTATTCCTCCATTTTCTCCGCAAACCGGGCGAACTGCTTGCTCCACTCTTCCATCTGGCGGCGGCGGTCCTGCTCGGCCACCTGCTGGGATTCAAGCCATTGTTCCTGCTCCTTGCGGATGTTCTGCTGGAACAGGCTTATTTCCTCCAGTTTCTTGGCCAGTTTCTGGAGTTGCTCCACCAGGTAATCAAAACGGCTTTCAAGCTCCCCTGCCCGCTTGATGAGCCCGGCGTTCTCCTGCTGGACCTGAGCCATGCGCTTGAGGAGGTAGTCGCTCCTTTCCTCGGTGTAGGCCAGGGAATGCTCAATGTTCTCCAGCGCTTTCTCCAGGTTCCCGAAGCGGTCCCTCAGGGCCAGGATCATCTCGTTGAGCCTTGCTTCTTCGGCTTTTCTGGCATTTATCTCTTCCGGCAGTTTCTTGAAAGGCTCCAGCTCACTCCGCAGTTCATCGATCGCTTTTGCCAGGCGGGCCCTTTCCGCCTGGTGGAGGCGCTCCGATTCCAGGGCAGCTTTGCGCCTTTCTTCTTCGTAATTCTGGATGAGCAGCATGATCTCCCTCTTTGTGTTCTCAAGGGATTCTTCCAGCTCGTCTATCCGGGCGAGCACTCCTTTCAGTTCGTTCAGCCTATTTTCCAGCTCCTGGAAGGCCTCCCTCTGGCTCTGAGCCTCCAGTGAGAGGGCTTCAACCCGCTGGAAGAGCTGCTTGAGCTCGGTGCGGTCGCGCCTCCTTTCCTCATCCAACCAGGTGACCATCTGGACAAGCTGGGGGATTTCCATTCCCATGCCTTTCCTCCATTATGGTTTTATTTCCACCGGAGTCCCGAGCTCGGCCCATTCGTAGAGCAGGCGGGCTTCCCGGGTCCCCAGGATTATGCAGCCGAAAGAGACAGGCCTCCCCAGGTAGCCAGCCCAGAGGGTTTGCCCGTTGGGGAGGATCGGCAGGGCGTGGATCCCGTTTTCCAGGTCGCCCACCCTGTATATTCCGAGCCAGTAAGGCATCCTGAGCCCCCATCGGTATGAGTAAGCCTCGGGTATTTTGCTTATGACAGAATAGGAGCCAGGCTTCGTCGGGGAGCCGGGAGCTCCGGTGGAGCAGATGAATTCGTATATGAGCCTGTTCCCTTCCCAGGCGTAAAGCTTCTGCTCCGAGATCACCACCTCAATGCGCTTCCTGGTTGAGGGAGTGGGTGTCGGG
>DAOUCW010000178.1:0-3356 GCA_034431695.1 Anaerolineae bacterium
GCCATGGCGAGCTACAAAGGTCTGACCGACGGTATGGCCAGGTTCCAGAACGATCGCCGCTTCAGGCACAACGCTTTCCTGGTCATGGTCCACAAAGTCGGAACAGCCGGTAAGGAGGAGCAGAGTGCTTAGAGCAATTATTAGCACGAACAAACGGTTCAAGTTAACCCCGAAACGGTGAAAATCCTCCGCTGGCTTTACCATGGTCCGCACCCTTTAGCCCTAAGGCCTCGGGCGAATTTTGCTCAGTTCTTCCTTAGCCCAGAACAGGGCATCTTCAGGGGTTTTCGCGCCACTTATTACATCATTCATGGCTCTATACAATATACCACGGGCAGCTTCCCAGGCAAAAATGGCCGGTTCGCTCCGGGCGTAAGGGACGAAGTCCATGGCTTTCTTCAACAAGGGTTGGTTTTTTAGAAGGGGGGAATCAGCAGCCGAAGCTCTGACTGGCAAGTAGCCCGTGGCTGCAGACCAGCGAGCGTTCTGCTCGGGTTCGGTAAGCCATTTCAGGAAGAGCCAGGAGGCCAGTTGCCTTTCAGGGGTGGTCCTGAAGATGCAGATTGACGGCCCATATATGTCCACCACAGGCCCGGGGGTTCTGGCCGGAGGAAGGGCTATGGACCACCTGAAGGGTGGCTTTGCTTCCTGGTAATAAGGTAGGCCGGCAGTGGAACCGAAGGTGAATATGATCTTTTGCTTCACGAAGTCTTCCTGGTCCTGGTAACGCTCTTTGACCTTATAAGCCAGGCCTTCGTCCACAAGTTTTTTCAGGAATTGGAGGACCGCAAGGGCTGCCTCTTTATCGGGGAGAAACTCGCCCCTGGGGCCAATGACTTCCCCGCCATAGCTCCATATCATCCAGGTGAAGGTGGAGGCGCTGGGTGCAATGGCATAGCAGGGTTTACCTTCTTTCTCCTTCCGCATCTGGCAGATCTGGTAAAACTGGTCCCAGGTTTCAGGCGGCCCCTTGAAGCCCAGCTCTTGAAGGGCATCGGCATTGTAATACATGACTTCAAGGCTGCGGCCAGGGGGGAAGCTCAGCATTTTCCCTTCAAAGTCAGGGTAGCGATCCCCTTCCAGGAAATTGTCAAAGTAGTCCTCAAGCTCCTCGGGTTTGAGGCCGTAGCGGGGGCTCTCAAGGTAATCGTCCAGGGGCACCACAGCATCGGCACTGGCATATTCTGCGATGACGTTCTGGTATGAAAAAGCCATGTCGGGAGGAGTGCCGGCAGCAATGGCTGCCAGAACCTTGCGTCGCATCTCGGAGTAAGACCCAGCATAGGTGACCGTAACTTTTATACCCCATGGGTTTGTCCTGTTGAATTCCTCCACCAGTTCCCGAAGGACCTTCTCGTGGAGCCGGGTGTAGGGGTGCCAGAGGGTTATTTCCTGCCGCGAAGGATCCACTTTCGCCAGGGGATCGGGAACAGGCGTGGGCGTTGATGAAGGTGCAGGACTGGGAGTTGGGGTCACAGCAATTGTCGGTGAAGGGGTCGCAGAAGGCGTGGGAGTTGGGACGGCAGGGGTCGTCGGCGAAGGGATCGGAGAAGGCGTGGGAGTGGGGGTTGGGGGAACAGGAGAGCTTTTGCAGGAAGCGACCAGGATCAGCAACAGTGTCGCCAGCAATGAAAGGCGTCTGAGCATGGGAATCCTCCTTTCATGGCGCAGGCAGAGCTCCCGGAGAAGGCGTTGAAGCCTCCCGGAAATCCCGCGCGCAGTCATCGGTATCTACATTAGCAGGATAACGCTCGAGGGAACTACCAGCTTTACTTACGCCGGGGTGCGCCTTTACCCCTGGAAAAGATCCGTCGCCGTAAACCACCACATCCACTGCATTGTCGGCAGGGCCAAGCAGAAGGATTTCATCGCCGAGGTTCCTCAAGCCCCACGGCCCGGAACTCCAGGCAGTGTATGGTATCATGTCGGGCACGCCGGGTTCGGTATCTGCTATCTCAAAATCGGGCCAGCGGCCGTAGAGGGCATAGAAGCCGGATGCTGTCCAGGCAATCACCCTGACTTCTCCCGGGCCAATGGAAGCCCCATCGGGAAAGCGATACATCCCTTCTCTGACGCCGCGCTCCTGCGCATCTCCGAGCTTGTAGCCGGCAAGGTTTATGGTCCCCCCTGTGGGGTTGAATATCTCCACCCACTCATTGCCCTCATCTGCTCCGGGGGCATCGTAGAGCACCTCGCTTATGAGCAAATCGGAAGGGTAGCGGAAATCCCTGAAGAGGAGAGGCAAGTATAGTTCGAACCGGCCGTAGGGGGCAGCCCAGTCCGTCCAGAAGAGCGAAGCCAGGTAATCGTAGGCCTGATCGCTTTCAACGAGGAGCCCTATTTCACGGTTAACTTTGAAAGAGACCTCGCTCCCGTTCATGCTTCCTATCCAGACGTAGCCCCTGCCTCCGACCCTGGCGAGCACCATTTTGTTGTGTATGCCCATCCCCATCGGGCTGGCGAGTTTGGCCTGGAGATCAAGCCCCTCTTCCCGGGCAATCTGGTTGAGGTAGCTGACGGTCTGGGAGTTGAGTTCGCGGTAAAAGAAGTCATCCAAAAGGATGCGGACCCTTGCCCCGCGCCTGGCTGCGTCAACCAGGGCCTGGAGATGGAGGTTAGGCCCGTCACCCCACTGCGGATATTCGTAGAGCTGCTGGGAAAGGATCGTGTCCCCTGCGCCGGCTCTGTTCAGGATCCCGAAGAGGCCATCGCTCTGGCGCAAAGCATTTTCGGGCGCGGAGGAGAGGGTGAAGTGGAAGATCCCCTCTGCCTGCAACGGCTCGGGGAACTTAATGGTGTAAGGGAGCTTTACCTCCGGAGGTGGGCAGGAACCTTCTGGGCAGGATTTCAGCACTAAAGGCAGATAAACGTGGTGAATGGGGGGAGGAGTGCACAGCTCAGGCATGGTCTGACAGGAAGCCAGGTCAGGGCGCACGGGGTTAACATCTTCGCGGAAGAGTTCCTCCAGAGCTCTGACCACCCCAGGAGCATCGGTTATGAGGTAGACTCCACGGTATCCCACCATCCCTTCGGGCTTCGCCGTGGAAGGCATGCCGTTTCTGGAGAAGTTTTCGGAACCCACCAGTGCCACTCGCCCGTCAATGATCGCATATTTGGCATGCTGGAAACGGTAGCGTCGGGGGTAACCGGCCGTGAAGTAGACCTGACCGCCCGCGTCGTTTATCAGCTTCGCCGCCTGCTTGTTTTCCGCCTCAAATCCTCCAACGGGCTCTCCCTCCAGCAAGACCGTCACCAAAACACCCTGGCTGGGGACTCGACCGCTTTTTCTACCCCACAGAAGTAACCGAAACAGCGCGCCTGACCGTCGCCATCGGCCCTGACCACCTCTACGAGAT
>DAOUCW010000179.1:0-1966 GCA_034431695.1 Anaerolineae bacterium
ATGCTGTGGCGGCACCTGCACAGGGCCGTGCTCCTGCCCCAGCAGCGCAGGGTGCTGCTTCCC
The DNA here is from genome assembly GCA_034431695.1 of Anaerolineae bacterium. Taxonomy (GTDB): domain Bacteria; phylum Chloroflexota; class Anaerolineae; order SpSt-600; family SpSt-600; genus SpSt-600. Next base: position 64 of record DAOUCW010000179.1, read on the forward strand.
CCCGGGTGGTTATTAACGAAGTGGCCTGGGCTGGAACTACCTGCAGCTCTACGGCCGAATGGATTGAGCTTTACAATAACACAGATGAGTTTATAGACCTCTCCGGCTGGACCCTCAAAGCCGTAGATGGCTCTCCGTCCATTACCCTTAGTGGATCGATTTCTCCCCATGGCTTTTTCCTGCTGGAGCGGTCCAGCGATAACACCATAGCTGATATACCCGCAGATCAGATTTTCTCCGGTGCCCTTTCCAACAGTAGTGAGGTCCTTGAACTGCGCGATGCTTCCGGGGAGCTGGTGGATACGGCCAATGCGGATGGGGGCGAATGGCCTGCCGGGCAGGCTTCCCCTGAACGGCGTTCAATGGAACGGGTAAACCCCGCTGGCCCCGATGTCCCGGAGAACTGGGCCACCAACAACGGCTTTATCCGCAACGGCGTTGACGCTTGCAACAATCTCATACTCGGGACGCCTAAGGCCCTCAATTCCGCCAGCTACCCGAACCTTTCCATCGCCAAGCAGGGGCCAACAGAGGCGAGGGCAGGCCAGCTTATGACCTTTACCATCACCCTCTCCAATGCCGGCGTTACCGCGGTGGGAAATGCCACCATTACCGACGTGCTCCCCGAAGCCCTGAGCTTTGTCGACCAGCAGAGCCCCTTTACCTTCACCACCGTCTCCTCCCGGACACTTCGCTGGGATACCGGCCCCATTCCGGGCCTGAGCGGCCTTTACTTCGTAACCCTTACGCTCCAGAGCCTGCCTTCAGTCGCGGGGCAAGTGGTCAACGATGTGATCGTGACCACTGATTTAACCGAGACGAACTACACCGATAACTCGTCCAGTGCGGTCGTCAACCTCGTGAGGGAAGAGGCACAGCTCAGGGCCGGACTTTCAGGCCCCGATGCGATAATTCCGGGAAGAATTGCCCAGTATACCGTCACACTGGAGAACGCTGGCCTCATCACGGCTGAAGGTGTTCTGGTTACAGCCACTTTGCCGCACCCCCTCCTTTTCCTGAGCCACTCCTCCCCTTATCCTTTCTCCCAACCCTCTCCAGATGCCATCGTCTGGGAAGTGGGCGAGCTACCGCCCGATCAGGCGGTGTCTTGGGAATTTACGGCCCGGGATGCAGGAGGGGCTTGCGGCCTTTTGACCACGGCCATCACCGTTTCAACCACTTCTTCCGAATCCGTTTTTGAAGACAACACGGCCACGCACACCACGAGCCTGCTGTCAGAATTGCTGCTGGACGCTCTCCTCCCCGATGGCTACCAGCAGGACGATGACGATGAAGCTTTCCGGATCTGGAATGTTTCCTCCTGCCCGGCCGATCTGAACGGGTGGTGCGTCAGCGATGGGGAAGGCAAAGTCTGCTTTCCCGCGGGAGCCCTGCTCCAGCCCGGCGAAGCCATCTGGTGCGCAAAGAAGGCAACGGCCTTTAAGTCAAGCTTCGGCTTTCTGCCCGCGTGGGAATACGGGGCCGACACCGTCCCTGAAGTCCCGCAAATGAGCGGAAAGGCTCCCGCCTTCAGCAACTCAGGCGATGAACTGATGCTCCTGCCGCCTGGAGTTGACATAACCGATTCCGTGGATACCCTCGTTTACGGCGGAGGAAGCATCACTACCCCGGGGTGGTCTGGCCCGGCCGTTCAACTTTACAGAATAGCAGGAGGACTGGGACTGGAGGGCCAGATCCTCTTCCGCAAGCGGGATGAGCTCACTGGCTTGCCCCTGGCCGACACCGATACCGCCGCCGACTGGGCTCAGGACCCCGGCGATCCTCACCAGGGCAGGCGGGTTCTCTACCCTGGCTGGGGACTCGACCGCTTTTTCTACCCCACAGAAGTAACCGAAACAGCGCGCCTGACCGTCGCCATCGGCCCTGACCACCTCTACGAGAT
>DAOUCW010000180.1:0-5851 GCA_034431695.1 Anaerolineae bacterium
CCCCAGCAGGGCCACCAGCCCCACCACCAGAAGCCGCGCCCCGGGCCCGGATTGGCGTAACCGGGCACGCCGTACCCGGCGCAGTAGCCGGCCCCCCGACCGGTCATCGGGCCCATGCCCATCGGTCCAGTCCGATCTCCTGCCGGCATCTCACTCACCTCCTTTCCCTTCAGGATTGGGTTCAGTGCAGCCGCTCCGGATGGTCTTCCAGCCGACCCTCCAGATAGGCCTGCACGGCGTCGTCAATGCGGACGATATCGGTAAGAATGGGGCGGATGCCAGCCTGCCGCAGGCTCTCGTAAGCACCGACCCCCATCCCTCCCGCCAGGAGCACATCGCAATCGGCGATGGTCTGGATCATGCGGGCGTGTCGGCTCTGCGCAGCGGGCTCAAACCCATGGGGGGCAGCACCATGCCTGTGATGATGCTCCCCCGCAAAGTGGGCATGCCCCACCTTCTCCCGGACCTCCCGACCGGTCACCCGGCCATCCTCCACCGTGATGACCACGTAGAACCGGGCACTACCGAAATGCTGGCTGATGGTCTCGCCATCATTGGATACAACTGCGATTTTCATCGTTCCTCCTCCACCGGATGTTCTTTCACATGCTGATAGTAAATCTGGAGGAAGTTTTCCACCATACGGCGGGTCTCCTCCAGGTCCTGGACCCAGAGCCTGAGCACCTCGTCCCCGAGCGAGGTCAGTTGGTAGACGCGGCGGGGTGGCCCCTGGGTATGCTCCCGGTCCCAGGTGGAGACAACCCAGCCCTGTTCTTCCATCTCCCGCAGTGCCCGGTAAACGATAGCGGGGTCAAATCCCCCCAGGCCTAAGGACTCCAGCTGTTCCAGCAGGGTGTAGCCGTGGGCGGGGCCGTGGTGCAGTAGCAGGAGCAGTGCGGGCTCCAGAAACCGCACCACCCGCCGGGAACACCCACGCCAGCGCCATCCACGACCCGGACGATGCATTCGTCCTCCTCCTGACCCGAGTTTCCACTGGCTATTATACCGCAGTATTGACATTTTGTCAATAGGCAATTTGCCAATAGACTGGAGGCAAACAACAACCGCGGAAAGTCCTACGGGAGGCTTAGAGGAAGGAGCAAAACGGCCAAATGAAGCCCGCACCGGCGTCCTGTTCTGCGGGCCGTGTTAGCAAAATTCAGATGGCAAGTTCAGTGATGGTGCAGCGGGTAAGCCCTGCCGCCAGCAACTACCTGCAGGGCACTTGTCGCCTGGCTCTATTGCTTCAAATTCCCGAGCAGTTGGGGGGGACCTATTCTGCTTACGGGCGGGTGCCGTTTCAATCTGCTTTCACGGGCACCCGCCTCTTTCCGGTGGAACCGCCTTGCGCATTGGCACAGGTTATCCCGTGCGGAGGTGTCCCCGTTGCCGATCTGGCCGTGGTGAGCTATTCAGGTTTCCAGACCGTCCACACCTTACCCACAAGGTCCGGTCCTGGTTTCAGTGTGGGCTTGCCGGGTTGCCAACCTGATGGAGTGACCTCGCCTGTGGCGCGGACGTGCTGGAAGGCCTTCAGCTGCCGCAGCAGTTCCTCGGGGTTCCGGCCCACTTCGGGCGTTAGAACCTCCATCGCCCGGATGATGAAGTCCGGGTCAATGATGAACCGTCCCCGGATGTCCACACCGGCAGCTTCGTCATATACGCCGTATACGGAGCCGATCTTCCCGCCTGGGTCGGAAAGCATTGGGAAGGGAACACCCCCCGGCACCATCTTGGAAAGCTCTTCTTCCTGCCAGATCTTGTGGACGAAGCGACTGTCGGTGCTGACTGCCAGGACTTCTGCGTCGAGGGCTTTAATCTCGTCGTAGCGGGCGGCAACTGCCGCCAGTTCGGTGGGTCAAACAAAGGTGAAGTCTCCAGGGTAGAAGCAGAGGACGATCCACTTGCCCTTATAGTCGGAGAGTCGGACCGTCTTAAATCCGACTCCTTCAATATAAGCGGTGGCCTCAAAATCAATGGCTTCATGACCAACTCGTGCCAGCATTTTGACCTCCTTCGCTGATATTGTTGTTTTGGTTTCTTCAGGGGATTCTGTTGTTGGCAAAATGGGCCCACGGGCAGGCTGAACGCACTCGTCTTTCAGTTCCGCCATTTCACACCTCCTTTCTGTAGTGCGAGCGGCTTTAATCCACTGCTCGCGAGGGTGCAATTTCTACACGAATCTGTTTGATGCGCAACCCGGCATGCTTCCCGGAAGTCCGGACTGCATTCCCCTTCATCGCCCGGACGCTGGATCACCCTTCATAGGAATGTTCTGGACCGTGCCGAATCTGATTCCGAAGGCTTTCTGACTGGCCTGACACAATAACGAGCCGGGAATGGCAAGCTATTGGCTCCTGCAATCCGCTTCAGGTTGCACTCAGAAAGCCCATTTGACTTCAGCCCTCTTAGCGGTTATAATGGGGCAAAATCGGCCAAAGGAGGCTATCATGGACATAGGGAAAGCTTTTGCTTACGTGTTTGAGGATAAGAACTGGCTCGTCAAAATCCTCATCGGCGGTCTCCTCCTTTTAATCCCCATCGTTAACTTCATCCCCATCGGTTACGCTTTGACCGCTCTCCGCAATGTTGCCGAGGGGAAAGAAAGCCCTCTCCCTGAATGGGACGACTGGGGCGGCTACTTCACCAGAGGCCTTATGGCCTTCCTGGCAGGCTTGCTCTACGCTCTGCCCATCTTCGTGCTCGTAGGTATCGCCTCAGCTTTCTCCGCAATAGCCGGAGCGAGGGAGGAGGGAGCTCTGGTTTCCCTCGCTGCCCTCTGCGCTACCCTCCTTTACTGCCTGAACATCCTTTACGGTCTTGCTATGGGCCTGTGGCTTCCGGGAGCTTTGACCAACTATGCATTTAAAGGCGAGTTCAGCGCTCTGTTCAGCTTCGGAGAGATTTACCGCTATATATCCGCCAACGTGGGCAATTACCTCATAGCCTGGATAATCTCCCTCGTGGCTTCGTTCGTAGCTTCTTTCGGAGTTATCCTGTGCGTCGTGGGAGTCATTTTCACTTCGTTCTGGGCTTATCTCGTTTGGGCTCATCTCTTCGGACAGGTATGGAGGCTGGCTTCGGCAAAGGTCGCCCTTTAAAGGCCTTCATGCGGCGAGTTGTCCTTTCGGCGGCGATCCTCGTTCTGACCCTGGCCTTCGCCCGGCAGAGCTTTGCCCAGACCCCTGTTCCTCCGACCCCTACCCCCGGCGGGGGGGTCGTCAGAGGTTACCTTTTCCACAGCCCCACTTGCCCTCACTGCCGCCGCATAATTGAAGAATTCCTGCCCAGGGTCCAGGAAAAATACGGAAGCTCCCTGGAAATAACCCTCCTCAACGTCCAGGAGCCGGAGAATTACCTTTTCCTCCTCACCATAGAGGAACAGGCCAAGATCCCCCAGGAATACAGGGGTGTCCCCTTCATGGTCATCGGCCACCACATACTGATCGGCGAGCTGGATATCCAGCAGCACATGGAAGAGGTGGTGGATTTTTACCTCCGGCAGGGAGGGGTTGATTACCTCATCCCGCCGGAGAAGATAAAGGAGATTTTCGTAATCCCGACACCAACCCCTCAACCTGAGGCCAAACCGGTGCATCTGGCTTATTTCTACCTCTCAGGTTGCCACGAGTGCGCCCAGGTTTTCCAGGACCTGGAATACCTGAAAAAGCGTTACCCCAATCTCCAGGTCCACGCTTTTGATGTGCAGAAGGATGCCCCCCTCTGGGAGTGGCTCGGGGAGAAGTTCGGGATACCTCCGGAGAAGAGGCTAACAGCCCCGGCCATTTTTGTAGGGAATGATTACCTCCTCGGAAACGATGTCACGGTCTTGAAGATTGAGGAGTTAATTGACAAATATTCCGCAGTAGGAGCGGAGCCTTTCTGGGAGAACTGGAACCGGGAGGAAGCTGTATCCAGGCTTCTGGAGCGCTTCCGCTCCCTTGGTCCCCTCACAGTGGCCACGGCCGGACTCGTGGATGGAGTGAACCCCTGTGCTCTCGCCGTTCTCATTTTCCTGATTTCATATCTGACCATCACCGGGCGAACCCGGTTACAGCTTCTGGCGGTAGGCCTGGCTTTCGTCCTCGGGATTTACGGGGCTTATCTGGGCATAGGTGTGGGCTTCCTCAAGGGGTTGCAATCCGTGCCCTGGTTCCGGCAGCTTTCCAGAGCAATATACGGGGGCACGGCAATCTTGTGCTTCGCCCTGGCTGCGGGCAGTGTCAGGGATTACCTGAAAGCCAGGCGGGGGGCACCGGAGGAGATGAGCTTGAAGATGCCCACCCGCCTCCGCCGGGTGGTCAACAAGCTCATAAGGGAAAGCATGAGGGCTCGTTACCTGGCCCTGATATCCATAGCTCTGGGCTTCGTCATCGCCCTGATTGAATTCGTCTGCACCGGGCAGGTTTACCTGCCTACCATCCTTTTCGTCCTGGGTGTGCCCGAAATGAGGCTCAGGGCTTTCTCCTACCTTCTGCTCTACAACCTCGCGTTCATCCTGCCCATGGTGGCCGTTTTAATCCTGGCTTTCCTGGGGGCTTCATCGGAGCGGCTCGGACTCCTCCTGAACCGACACATTGCCCCGATCAAGCTGGTCACGGCTTTCATTTTCCTGGCCCTGGGTGGCTGGCTTGCGTATGTCCTTCTGGCTTAGAGGTAAAGGCCATGGTTAAAATTGGGGAAAGGGTTTTCGTTGAGACTGGCTTTCGCGAGGGCAACGTCGGGCTGATAAAGTTCAGGGATGAGGCTATTCTGGTTGATTTCCCACCTTCCCCAGAGGAGGCGGAGAGGTGGCTTCGGGAGCTGGAGGACCTCAGCCCGGGACCTTTCCGCTACCTCGTGGTCACCGATTGCCATCCTCTGCGCCTGTTGGGCTTGCAGAAGATCTCCATCCCCGCGGTTGCTCACTACAACCTGCGGGAAGAACTGATCGGGGCAAAGTCTTACTTCAGGCTCATCTTCAGGGAGTGCTATCAGAAGTATTACGATGGGGAGCCTCCCGAGAGCTTTGAGGCTTTCTTCCCAACTTTATCTTTCAAGGGGTCTGCCACCTTCCACCGGGGTAAGGATACGGTTAAGCTACTTGCGGCGGAAGGGCCAACACCTGCCAGTGTGGTTGTCTACCTGCCCGGGGATAAGGTCCTCTTCGCCGGGGCCCTGGTGGTTCGGGGTGTCCATCCCGACCTCAGGCTGGCAGTATCGGCCAGATGGATCAGGAATTTGAAGCGATTGAAATCCCTGCCGATAGAGGTTGTGATACCGGGACAGGGCGAGCCGTGCGGCCCTGAGGCGTTTGATGAGATGATCAATTACCTGAGTGCGGTCAGGAGCGCGGTGAAGGAATTCTACCAGGCGGGAAAAGGGCGCACCGATATTTTCAGGCTCGTGAACAACTTTTTGCCCCTCTGGCCCTACCCTCCGGAGCAAGAGGAGGAAATCCGGAACATCCTCAGGATAGGCCTCGCCCGGATTTACGATGAAATCAGGGCTGAAGAAACGAGATCTTCCTCTGCGCCCTCTGCCGGGGCGAGCGGATGAGCCCCATCAGCCATCGGCTCAGAGCTCTGGCCCCGAAGAAAAACCACTGCGGTTGACTCAGCACAAGGGGTAATACAGCTTTTGTAAAATCATCCCTTGGGTGCGTGGCCAGGATCTGAATGTTCCACTTGTTCAGCAACCGGAGGAGCTGGTCGTAATCCCGATCGGAGAAGGTGTCCAGCAGGCGGCGAAGCCAGGCGTGGAGGGAAAGTTCGCGCTTGAGGCTGTTCCAATTTTTGCCCGGCGTGACTTTACCACCGGGGAGAAGTTCCAGGGCAGAGGCAGCCCTCAGCCCCGCCACCACTCCCCCGAC
>DAOUCW010000181.1:0-2326 GCA_034431695.1 Anaerolineae bacterium
CCTCCACCTTTCGGGGAGGGAGTGCTGACGAAAGTGGAAGCAGCGGACTCGAGGGTTGAGAGGAGGCTATCGGAAATGCTGTTCAGAGAGGAGAAGATGCCCTGAGAAACCGACTCCAGGGAGGGAAGCCCCATGCCTTCCGGTGCTGGTGCGGGGGCAGCCCGCCCAACACGCCCCGGCCTCACCGGGTATGGGTAACTGTAATCGGGGATATACCAGGGGGGAGCAGGAGCATCAACCTGGGCGAATTTGGAGATCCAGCTCCGCTCCAGGCCGAAGGCTATGGCGTAGGGGAGATAGCGGTCAAAGATGTCTTTCGCCTCATCAAGTTTGGTGTATTTCTCAATGTTCTGGAGGTAGCGCCTGAAAGCCCGCCAGCGGGCTGCCTCTTCGGAACCCTTCTGCGTCTTGCGGGGCATGAAGCGGCTCGCTACCATGAGGGCCACACCGGTGATCCCGAGGCCAATGAGCGGGCAAAAGAAGGCTCCGAATTCGGTAATGGCATTGAAAACGGAGATGGCCAGTATCCAGAGGAAGGCGGCGATGGCTACGATGGCAATGCCCAAACCACTGTAAATGTTCCGGACCCGCTGGGGACTGGAGGGGAAAAGCCCCTGCCTGACGGCCTCTTTGTATAGAGCTTCCTGGATTTCCGGAATGTGGGTGTAAAACCTGTTCCTGAGGCTTGACAGGGTGCGCTCTGTCTGCCCCTTCCCAAATATGGCCGAAATCAACTTCTTTTCAAAGGGGTAAACGGCCAGGCCCGGATCCTTGAGCCGGAAGATCACGGTCTTCCTTCCCAGGGACCCCCTCTTCTCCACGATCTCAATTGCCCCCCTGCGGGCCAGGTCCACCAGGGTGGCTACTATGTCCTGAAGGTCGGCCTGTTCATCCAGCAGTGTGCCCGCAAGACCCGGCGGCAGGTCCGAAGGAGGCTCGGGGAGGTAAGAGGCGACCTCAGGCACCGGCACATCCCTGCCCCTCAGATACCACAGGGCTATGACCCCCACGATGCCGGCAACGGTCAGGAAGAGGCCCAGCGCGCCGAGGCCCAGGTTCACCACCGGACGCATATCCTCAATCCTCTGCCAGAGAGCGGGGCTCCCTGCCACAATGCCGTGGGGGAACTGGACCCGCACCTCCAGACTTTCATGAGGCGCTACCGTCTCCTGGACTCTGAAGGTTACAACCCTTCCATCGGGGGAGATCTCCCATACAGTCTGGGGACCGTAGGAAGCCACCTTCTCCGCCCTGGCCCCCTCCGGCAGGTAGACGGTTACAGTAGAACTGCGGACGGGGTAAGCTCTGTCGGGGAAAATGGCAACCCACCAGAGCTGGTCTCCTCCCTTGTAGAAGCGGAGTCCTCCCTTCACCGTGTAGGAGAGGCGGAATGTGGCCTTTTCGTCGGAGATTGGCGGGAAGAACCACTTGATGACAAAATTGCCCTCTTCCTTGAAAGTCTTAAAGGTGAAAGGCTCCTCAGAATCGGAGAGCCTGTAAGGCCTGCCGTTCCCCTCAACCCTCACGTCAGTTATGGCCGTGAGCCTCTCCATCGGTATGCTGCGGTAGCCGTAGCGGAAAGGCCCGCCCTGGAAATTCACCTCCCATATTTCTTCCACCTTTATGCTGGAGTCAGGCAGTACCTCAATGTTCACATCCATCCGGTCCCAGTAGAGGGATTTCTCCTGAGCAGAAGAAATGGAGGGCAACAGGAGCAGGGAGGCAGCGATGAGGATTACGGGAAGCAATTTTCTCATGGATTTCCTCCTTTGGCCGAAACCCTGGCGGCGAACTGTTCCACGTCAATTATGACCCGGCGGTGAAGGCCCTCGCCTACCTTCTCCTTCTCATCGTAAGCCTCAACCTTGAAGAGGAGCTTGCGGCCGTCAACCTCAACGAGTTCGGCCACGGCGCGCACCTCCATCCCCACAGGGGTCGGAGCCACATGCTTGACGTCCACCACCACCCCCACCGTCTTCTGGCCAGGGGGAAGGAGGGGATCGACAGCCTGGACGGCTGCCTGCTCCATCAGGGCAATCATGGCAGGGGTGGCCAGGACTTCAACGTTGCCGCTTCCCAGGTGGCGTGCTGTGATCTCAGGGGTTACCCTGCGCCTGACCTCAGCCTTAAGGCCCGGCGAAAGAGGCACACTCATGGTTTTCCTCCGGAAAATTTTGATTCAATGATACCACAAAAACAGACTTTGGGGAAACCGGGGAATATCTGAGAGGCCTTAATCTTCCGCCCTGACCTCTGAACTGAAGAGGCTCAGGTATCGCTCCCCGGTATCGGGCAGCACAACCACCACCCTCTTCCCGGGGCCGAG
>DAOUCW010000182.1:0-2451 GCA_034431695.1 Anaerolineae bacterium
GTTCCAGCGGTTGCGGTGCAATGAACTCTCCTGGCTCTAAGAGGTTGGTCAGCATCGCCCGGTCATTTATTTGCTCCGGCCAACCCAATTGCTTTCCAAGCTCCCGTCGGACCGAGTATTTGGGCACAGCGACCCACGCCCGGTCAGTCCGCTCGGAGCGCAGAACATCCCGATACGCAGCAAGGTAACCTTCTGTGTGATCGAGCAGGTATTTAGTCAAATGGAGAGCCGGAGCTTCCAAAGCTTGGTTCAATGCCTGGTTAAAGTAAATAAGAGGTGTTGTCAGGGATCCGTCCAGAAAGACCACGTCGTGAGGGGCTTGGGCGGCCAGTTCTAATTCCATCCCAATCATTACTGCTCTTGCTAAGGTGCCAGTTTCCTCTTCGTGCATCTCAGGCATTACATAAGCCCGGTGTCGGGGCTCTGGCCAATAGCGGGTCTCGGAAGGAGGCGTCAGTCCTTCCACCGCGACGGCTACAGCCGCAATCAAGTCAGTTGCGATCAATCGTTCTACTGCATATGCCCCATCCACGCCACAGGTCGTAGGTATCGGCACGGCGGGAAGGTCACCTTCGCGCTGCAATAGGCCGCTCTCCTCCAGAGCTTGCTGGAATTTTTGGCGCGCTGCCCGCATGGCATCAAGGTCTGCACCAATACGTCTGGAAAGTTCGCCTGATTGGTTTAATAGTTCGCCCACTAGTGCTGCCGGTAGTTCTGCAAAGGGCCTTTCACGTTCATCAGCCATTTCCTTTTACTCCTCCACCCGGAGAAATTCCAGCAAGCGTTCCCGCCTCCACTTTCGCCATCTCTCTAACCGGTAAGCCCGGGGGAGTAGCCACCGTTCTCGCCAGTAAGTCGCCAATTCGGTGAAAGGAAGATCGCGATAAAGTGGCTCCTCTGCACGACCTTCCATGTAGTCTTTGAGGTTGTGGATCAAGGGAAAAAGAAAAACTTCTCGCGGGAGAGAATGCCTAAGGAGGCCGCCGGAGAACCCTAACCGCTCCAATGCGCGAACGCAAATCTGCCATTTGATGCGTGGCCCGACATGATACCCCCCTTTTGTAGAAATTCCCTGGGCCTCCAGATATTCTCTGAAGAGTGGATACAGGGGGTCCAGATGAAATGTCCCGTATCCTTCCGTGCAGCCCAGGGAAATAGCGATGGGCTCGCCGTTGTATTTGAGGCGATTGTAAAGGCTGGAGCGGCCGAAAGCAGAGGTGGTGGTAAGGGCAACAAGGTGAGGCGGAAGAACCCTTCCTTCCATCTCTGTGCGTCTTCCCGCATATCGCCGCCGGTAAGCTTCCCGGACTTCGTTTGAAGCAGCAGCCAGAGCAGCGAGTTTTCCACCGAGAAGGTCGCTGTAAGGGGGGAGAGCTCCCAGAGTATAGATGTCCATCGTTTGGTTGACCAGTTCGGTCTTCCGGCCCGGAGGATACTGGAAGAGGCGATCACGTGGAGGAAAAGATAAAGGCGGTGACTGAAGGCCCAGGATGCCGATCAAGAACGGGTGACCCTCAGGGCTTCGGTTACCTTCATCCAGAATGAGGAAGCGAAGCCGCCTTCCGTAGCCCTTGGAATACGGTAGGGACCATGTCAGACGGGCAAGACGGAAGAGGTCGGCTTGCCAAGGTTCCTCAACTTCCACCAGGACAGGTCGGATGGCTTCAGGAACGATGTGCTCACCATCGGCGAAATAGTAGGAAAGTTGGGGCCAGTAGCGACGGATCCAGTCTTGATGCTGCCGAAGAGTAAACCGGCGTGCCGGATCGTGGAGACGGCGGAAGAAGGATTTTCCGCCGTTTCCGTTCAGGACCAGAGACCAACCCCTCTCCAGTCTAACCTCAAAGCCCATGGATTGGAGATGCTCCACGACCAGGGTCCACAGGTGGTCATCTGGGATCATTTGTGCTACGATCCACCTCGGATTTTGCTGGAGCCACAAAGTATTTTTTGCCCATTGCTAATTACTAAATATAGCCTATTTCCTGCCACTGAGCAACTGTCCGTTCATTCATGCAAAATGTCACCGGGTGCTATACTGTCACCAAAAGATAATGTTACCAGGAGGGCAGTATGCACCCAGAGGAAAAGATCAACCTCACCTAAAGACGCAAGTATCTGGCCTTAGTGTATAGACATTACCAGAACCAGATACCGGAACGTGTCAAGCCAAATGATAATGTTACCGGAGAAAGATCACCGGTCAAAAGATAATGTTACCGGGAGCAAAAGCTCTTCCGGCAGAATGGACGGCATATTCAAGGTTTTAAAGGTGTTCTCGGTCACGCCCGGCCTTGCCCCGGGAAGGGAGAAAAGCCGCTCAATCCGTTCGTAGATTTCCTCCCGCAACCGAAGAGGATCCGTCCGGTCCCGAAGCCTCTTCAATGCCTCCAGCCGTTGAACAGGAATGACCCCCTTCTCCTCCAATCGCTCCAGCGGTGGACGAGCCCG
>DAOUCW010000183.1:0-10719 GCA_034431695.1 Anaerolineae bacterium
TGGGGCGGGCTGGGTCCTGATCGGCCTGGGTGGTATTGGCCTTGGTGGCCTGGTTTCTGGCGAAGGTGAGGACTTCCTGGCCCGGGCCGCCGTCACCCTGGCCCTGCTGGCAACTGGTGGCCTTCTGCTCCGGAAAAGCCAGCCCCAAATGCCCTCAGGGTAGTCCCTTGACAGTCCTCGTGCAAGGCAAAGTTCCAGATGCGGTGACCTGAGCCTAATTCCGCGATTAAACCCAGGCGCTCACCTCTCCCCGAATGGCTTTTACTTTTATGTCCTCAATCCTTCAACTCAAGCATTTCACAGGCGCAATCCTTCCAGCAAGTTATCCGGGTTCCATCGGGGGGGGCAGGCCGGATGCCTGCTCACCCACATAAACTTTAATGGTTGAGCTCAAGCACAACACTTCCATTGGCCCTCTCGGCTCCTTCGGGGATCGTGACTGCTGGTATATATTTGCTTTCCTGAGGTATCCACAATCCAACTCGCACCCGGCTAACCTGAAATCCCGGTGGAGGGTAAACCCAATGGACGCTGTAGATGAGTTTACGCGCAGATTTAGTGCTGGTGTCCGTCCAGCGTGTATCCCACAACCCCAGAGGATGGTCGCCTTGAACCACCAGATTACCCTGGCGATCAAGAAAATGGGCAAAAAAGGAGATAACAGACGGGTCTCCTTCAATTAATTCCCATACCTCAAACATAGCTATAAGAGGCTGGTCGTTAAAATCCGAACCCCTGGTGATGCGCATGGCCTCAAGTTTCAATTTAACATTTTCACCCTCAAAAACGATGGGATCTTTGAGATCAAAGAGGATTTGCGGGGCAAAATTTCTGTAAGCAATGGCGTAACCATGAGAAAGGGCAGGCGTAAGGAGGGAAGAAAGAGTGAAATCCAGATTGTATCCATAAAGCCAGCGTTCTTCGTGACTGATTATAACGGCATCTATTGGATACGTCCTGAGAATACGCGCCCGCTCTTCGTCATTACAAGTTTTGAAAAACCAATCCCGCGCTACCAAATTTTTCCCCACTAAAGAGGCCCTTTCAGGATACCATAATGGCAAGACCATATCGTGCTGAGCTAATTCAATCAAACCTGTAAGGACGGGGCCAATAGGATAAGGGGTTTTAGCCTCAAGAATATAAGAGACGGAAGGATATTGGGAAAGAGCGCGCAGGAGAGGCCAGCGATAGGGGTCAAAGTAATTGGACGGAAGCCAGTAATAATTTAGCCCTTTAGTCAAAATCGGCAAATTTGGACTTATAAAAGCCAGAAAGGCAGCAGTATAAAGTAAACCTGTTCCCGCCCATAAACCGGAAATAATCCTTGCCCATTCAGGAATTTCCTCAAGCATAAGGGGTAAAGCCAGTGAAAGCAAAAGCCATCCCTCAAAATATAGCTTGAAATACGTATTATACCGGCCGCCCCAATAATCTTCCGGGTAGAAAACCTCCGGAATTAAATTGACCAGTATCCAACCTGCTAATAGAGCTATCCATGGCTTAAAACCTTCTTTACGCAGAAGGGCTATCACCATTAGCAAAGATACAATAAGTCCTGCTAACACCCACGCCTTTGTTATAAAACCAGCAATGAGCCCAAAAACAATAACGGGCAGGAAATGAAACTTCCGTGGGGATTTAAAGGCCAGGCCCACAGCCAGAGGCAATAAAAACTGACCCCAGTGTAAACTCCAGTTCCACCATGGGGTCGGAAACAAGCCGGCTCTGTAAGCTACAATCGGACTTTTCAAATTCAAGTGAAAAGGCAGGAAAAGCAGAAAAGCCCAGACGAGCATTAATATAGGTTTAATCAAATCCCTCAAGTTTTCTCGAAGGCAAATGAATCTTAAACCTAACAAAGCCAGGAGAGGTATCACAGTCCACGAATTTAATGGAACGATTATCCCCAAAAAGAAGGAGAGCAATAGGATTTGCCCCCAGCTTTTCAATTCACTGACTAACACTAATAACAGCCCTAAAATAGCCCATGGAATGGCCACTACATGGGGATGCAGATCGCCTATCTCAAAAGAGAATAGAGGGAATTCAGTGATGGCAAACCTATAAGGATCTGAGTCTGGGATGAGACGCGTGGGGAAAAACCACCAAAGTTCGGAAATGGGGGGAAAATTAAAGCGTCCATTCACCTGAATTGTCCCATAGAAGCTTAATCCCTTTGCGAGCTTTTCGGGCAACCGCGAAGCCTCAGCCAGAAAGTGAGGCAAAATCCCAAGGTTTCCCGTGAACAGGTAAAAGATGAGGCCCATCAACGGAGTCAGGCGTCTCCGAGCCCACAGGCGAAGCAGAACGTAAATTTCAAGACCAGCAATAGCTGGCCAAATTATTCCGGCTATAAAATACGCCACATGGGCCGGAATCCTGGAAATGACCGTTAAAATTGCCAGGAATAGGGCGAAAAAGTAGTAATAAAAGTCCACTTTGAAACCGGCAAAAAAGGGGTTAGGTGGAGGAACCTGCTGGGATCTTATCAAAACCTGGATGAAAGCGAGATTCATCATATGTTCCCCAACTTTTATAACTTTTTCGCTGCCCGTTACCCTGATGATCCACCAAATTGCCATTAGAATTAAGAATATGCCAATTAAACCCAATAAAGAGCGAGCTTTTAACCAAATTGCCAACTTTTTCCTTCCCCACAATCCCCATGACATTAAAGCCGCAAAAACCAGCATTAATAATAAAACTTTGAAGTTTAACATTCTCAGACCCAAGATCATGCCAAGCCATACTATATAGCTCAGAACCCCCAAGCCGATGGTAAAAGAAAAGGCAAAAGAAAGTTCCAGGCGCTTTGTTTCCTCCTTAATTCCCATAAGGCCGAACAACCAATCCGCCACAGGCCAGAAAGCTAACCATATAGCGAAAACGGTTCCTAAAAATTTCAGTGCATAAATCATAGCCTCTACCTCACCTCTTCTACTTTTAGTTTCCTGAAGCCAACAGCCAGCTTACGAAGGTCAGGATTTTTCCCACCAGTGATTTCATTCGGACTTAATGCATATTTAAATTCAAAAACAAGCTCGTTGAACCCTTCCTCAATCAAAGAAGCAGGAATTCTTATACTGCCTTCCCACAGATTGCAATCCTCCCATTCGTGCACAGCTACGAGGTGTTTGTTGATCTTTACATCCATCCGCTGATTTTCACCTGGCAGACAAAGAGGAAAAGCTTCCAGAAAGAGCATGTGATCCTTTCTGGCAAGAGCAAGCCACATAGCCCTTGCTAACCTGCCATTTGCCCAAATTCCCCATTCCTCTCTCTGGCTCCACCCCTCTTCCGGGATAATGTTTACAGGGCTGTTCAAATTTAGCACCTCCGCAACGCATATCGGGTAATTCCATGGGAAATTGTTCTCCTTCGGCTCAAAGCACCGGATCGGCCGCAAAGAGGGATTGTGTGAGATAATGTTCCACATCTCTTTTTCTCTCTCCCCATAAACATGCAGGAATAAATAACGGACGTGGTATTGGCTCAAAACGAGGCCCACATCAGGGTTGGACATATTGTTCTGGAGAAAATATGCCCACAACCAGTAAGAATACTCCGGCCAGTATGAGCCTGTGCCTGAAGCAGTGGGCTTTCCGTGAAGCCAGGCACCCCATAGTATTTCCGGGCCCATTATTAAAGTGGGGTAAGCTATATCAACTATTCCTTCCCCTGAAATTAAAGCTTGCTCGGCGAGCCACTCATAGGCGGGGTGCAGTTCATATGGCACAGGAACACCGTTAACAGGAACTGGCAAAGATTCTACCATCCAAATAGCCACTAAAATATAGCGCATATATTTTGGCATACGGTTTAAGGCCATGCTTCCTAAAGCTAACATTCCAAGCAATCCCACCGCAGCATAACGCGAGAAAACTCGAGCCAGCTCCCAGAAAGGCACAAACGCTATTAAAAATAGCCCGGGCAAAGGGATGCCTCCTTCAAAACCGGCAGGAGGCTCCCGCGAGAGGAACACTTTGGGCTTGATGGCGTGCCCTGCTTTCCAGATGCCTGTGATCAGTGGATTAAAGAGCGAAAAATGCAGGGGCTTGTCATCCCATTTTAGCAATAAGCCCATGCTCAACGATAACCCGCACAACACCAGAAATATAAGCCCCCAGTTCTTGGACTTTACGGCCCGAACGGCTCCAATAAACGTTAAAATCCAAGTTAAAAAACCTAAATTTGCTATCCCGGCTTCATCGCAGGGGCCTTTATAGATGCTGAGAGCTACCCTGCGGAATTCAAGCAATGGATGAAAAACGGAAGGAATGAATAAGCTATTTAAACTGGCCCCCCAATGCAAATTGTGCTCAATCCCGTAGTAATGCACGCGCCCTTCCTGCATGCTGAACCAGAAGATAAGAATTGTGGGAAGGGACAGGAGCAATGCCATAAGTATTATTGAGACCCCACTCTTAACCCCCCTGATGGTGAATAGTTTCCCGCCCCAGAGGACGAAGAGTATAAGCCCGGCAAAAAATCCGTAAAAGGAAAAAATGGTCATTAACCCCAGAAGGCAGCCACTTACCCCTATACACTTCCCTGTAGGGTGACTTTTACAATTCTCCAGGGTTAGGGCGAGCCAGGGTAACAATCCCAAAGCCCACAGAATGTTGGGGTGAAGCCTGGCCTGGAACCAATTGACTGCACTGAAGGTGAAAATTGCAGCAGCACAAGCGGCAAAAAATGGGGAGGAGAACTTCTTTAAGAATGAAAAAGCTCCCCAGAAAGCCACCAACAAAGCTGAAATAACAAGGGCATTATAAGCTAATGCTACGCTTCCCAATTCGTAAAAGGGCAAAGCCAATACGAAAACAAGGGGTGAATAACCAAGGGTTATCGAGTGCCACTTAAGAGGGTGGAAGATCAAGGGCAGAGAAAGCGGAAAAATTCTCTTTTCGAACAGTGCTTCGTGATACCATTCCATCCCCCACAGGATTTCCAGCACATCGGTATAAGCTGGTATGTCGTGGAGGATGTCATGAATCCGCCACCCCCACAGGAAAAACAATGCAAAAATGGAAAAGGCGAGGAAAGGTTTGAAAAACTTCCTGTCCATGATCATATCCTCATTGCTGGCTTACATTATAGATTAAACAGCAAGTCTTGAGCAAACCCGCGCCCTCATTTGACTTGAAAGGGGTTCCCGATTAAAATAAGTTGACTTTCATCGGGGAGATGGCTATGGAGGAGAGGGAGAGCCTGCAGAGGGAGTTGGCCCTGATTGAGGGTGAGCTTGTGGGAGATGTGAACGCTCAGGAGGTCAGGATGAACCAGAGCGGAGCCTCCCACATCTCAGCCTCAAAGGTGGAAATGAATCAGTCAGGGGCAGAGGTCATAAACTCGGAGAAAGTTGAGGCCAAACAGAGCCTGGCGGTGGCGGTTAAGGCGAAGGAGTGTTCTCTGGAGGAAACCCGAATCGGCTTCATCAAGGCCGATAAAGCCGAAATTTCCGGCTCAAGGGTAGGGATTGCCATTTGCCAGAGCATCCGCAGCCAGAACGGGAGAGCCTTTCTGGTCCTGACCAGGGAGGTGGCCGGCAGCATGGAGACGGTCCTCGACGGGGCCACGGCTTTCAAGTTCGGCCTCGGTCTTGGACTGGCCCTGGGAGCCATCTCTCTCCTGAGGAGTTTTCTCAAGAAAATTCAGCCCGCATGAGGAGGGAGGGTTTATGGAGGTTATTGAGCTTACGGTTGAGAGGAGAACTCTTCTGGGCAAGAAGAGCAAGCGTTTGCTGGAGGCAGGTTACGTCCCCGGCGTGATTTACGGGCACGTGGATAGCGCTATCCCCATTCAGGTGGCCCGCAAGGATTTGAGGGAAATCATAAGGAAGGCTGGTTTCAGCCGGCTCATCACTGTCAAGATCAAAGGCGAGGATGGCTCACACCTCGTTCTCCTCAAGGATATCCAGAGGGACCCGATAACTTTCAAGATCCGCCACGTGGACTTTTACAAAGTGGCGACTGAGGAGAAGATTACGGCAGAGGTGCCCCTGGTCTTCAGGGGCGAATCCCCTGCCGTCGCCTCCGGAATTGGCGTTTTGCTCTATTCCATGGAAACCCTGGAGGTGGAATGCCTCCCCAAGGACCTCCCACCCGAAATTGAGGTGGATTTATCGGTCCTCAGGGAGATAGATGATGCCATACTGGTGAAGGACCTCAAGCTTCCCCCAGGGGTTACTCCGGCCGTTTCTCTGGATGAAGAGATCGTGAGGGTGGTCAGGGCTGGAGAGGAAGAGGTGGAAGAGGAAGCCCCTGCTCCGGCTCCTGAAGTTGAGGTCATGGCCAAGGGCAAAGCTGCCAGGGCTAAAGAGGAGGAAGAAGATTAGAGTCCCTGCACCCTCGCTTTCACCCGCAGGGGAAGCCCCCACAGCTTTATGAAGCCCACCGCCGCTTTGTGGTCAAAAGCATCGGCTTTGTCGTAGGTGGCGAGGTTGTAATCGTATAGGGAGTAGGGGGAACGAACCCCTACCACCCTGGCTGTGCCCTTTTCCAGCTTCACCCTGACCGTGCCCGTGACTACTTTCTGGACGCTGTCCACGTAGGCGTCCAGGGCTTTCCTCAGGGGCGAGAACCATAGCCCATTGTAGACGAGGTCGGCATAGGCCGAGGCCACCAGAGCGTTGAACCGGAGGACCTCTTTGGTCAGGGTCATTTTTTCCAGCTTGCGGTGGGCTTCGAAGAGGACCACAGCAGCAGGGGCTTCGTAGACCTCGCGGGACTTTATCCCCACGAGCCTGTTCTCAATGTGATCTATCCGGCCGACGCCATATTCCCCGGCTATCTGGTTGAGCCGGCTCACCAGCTCGGCCCCCGAAAGCCTCTCTCCGTCCAGGGCCACAGGAACGCCCTCTTCAAAGTCTATGAGGAGGTAGAGGGGCTTCGGTGGAGCAGCCTCCGGCGGTTTGGTCCACTCGAAGACTTCCTCCGGCGGCTCCTGCCAGGGGTCTTCCAGAACCCCACACTCTATGCTCCGGCCCCAGAGATTGGCGTCTATGCTGTAAGGGCTGTTGAGGGTTGCGGGGACGGGTATCCCGTGCTTCTGGGCATATTCAATCTCTTCCTCCCTCGTCATGCCCCATTCCCGCACCGGAGCGATGACTTCCAGCTCGGGGGCGAGGGCTCCAGTGGAAACATCAAAACGGACCTGGTCGTTGCCTTTTCCGGTGCAGCCGTGGGCTACCGCCGTTGCCCCCTCTTCTTTTGCCACCTTCACCAGGTATTTCACGATGAGGGGACGAGCCAGCGCTGTGGAGAGGAGGTAATCCCCCTCGTATATGGCCCCGGCTTTCAGGGCCGGGAAGACGAAGTCCCTTATGAACTCTTCCTTGGCGTCCACAGCGATGGCTTTCACTGCGCCGATGGCGAGGGCTTTGCGGCGGATGGCCTCAATGTCTTTCTCCTGCCCTATGTCCAAAGTCAGGGCGATGACCTCGGCGTTGTAATGGTCCTTAAGCCACCGGATTGAGACGGAAGTGTCAAGACCACCTGAATAGGCTAAGACTATCTTCTTCATGTTCACACCTCCTCCGCAGTTTTCGGTTCTGGTGCAGGGGTTTGCAGCCTGCTCTTCGCTTCGGCGATCTGCTCCCTGACCCTTTCAGGGGCAGTGCAACCAGGGGCCTGCCTCGCCCTCACAGAGGCCTCGGCCGTGAGGCGCACAAGGATGTCCTCCCCGAAGAGTCCGGAGAAAGCCCTCAGCTCCTCCAGGGTGAGTTCCCGCGGGTCCTTCCCCTTTCCCCGGCAATACTCTGCAATCTCCCTCACCACGGCGTGAGCTTGCCTGAAGGGCACCCCCTTGAGCACCAGATACTCCGCCAGATCGGTGGCAAGCAGGAAGCCATCCCCGGCTTCCGAAAGCATCTTCTCCTTCCTGACCCTGACCGAACGGAGCATGGGGGCTAAGATTTCAAGACAGGCCAGGACCGTCTCCACGGCGTCAAACAGCCCCTCCTTGTCCTCCTGGAGGTCCCGGTTGTAGGCCAGGGGAAGGCCTTTCATGACCGTGAGCAGGGCCATGAGGTGGCCGAAAACCCTTCCGGCCTTTGCCCGGATGAGTTCGGCCACATCGGGGTTCCTCTTCTGGGGCATCATGCTGGAACCGGTGGCGAAGGGATCGGCTATTTCAATGAAGCCGAACTCCCGGGTGGACCAGAGGATGAGTTCTTCGGCCAGGCGGGAAAGGTGGACCATCAGGATCGAGCAGGAGGCCAGGAACTCCAGGACAAAATCCCGATCGCTCACAGCATCAATGCTGTTGTGGAAGCTCCGGGAGAAACCCAGCTCTTTCGCCACGAATTCGGGGTCGAGGGGCAGGGTGCTACCGGCCAGCGCTCCCGCCCCCAGAGGGCATTCATCGGCGCGCCGGAGGGCATCGGAGAAACGGCCTTTGTCCCTCTCTAACATCCAGAAATAGGCCATTATGTGGT
Organism: Anaerolineae bacterium; assembly: GCA_034431695.1. Taxonomy (GTDB): domain Bacteria; phylum Chloroflexota; class Anaerolineae; order SpSt-600; family SpSt-600; genus SpSt-600. Next base: position 8,441 of record DAOUCW010000183.1, read on the forward strand.
GGGAGAAGAGCACAGGCTGAGCCTTCTGAAGGTGAGTGTAGCCTGGCATGACCACGTCAATGTTTTCCTCGGCCAGATCAAGAAGGGCCTTCTGGACCCGGCCGATGGCTTCCCTGACCCGCTCGGCAGCTTCCCGCACGTAGAGGCGCATATCCAGGGCGATCTGATCGTTGCGGCTCCTTCCGGTGTGGAGCTTCGCTCCCGTTTCCCCGAGCCTCTCTATGAGCGCAGCCTCTATGTTCAGGTGGATGTCCTCGTATTCCTCCCTCCACTCAAATTCGCCCTTCTCAATTTCTTCCCTTATCTTCCCCAGTTCCAGGATGATGGCCCTGGCTTCCTCGGGCGAGATCAGCCCCTGCCGGGCCAGCATCCTGACGTGCGCCACGCTCCCGAGGATGTCTTCCCGGTAGAGCTTCCGGTCAAAGCCGATGGAAGCGGTGAACTTCCTCACGGTTTCCGACTCAATCCATGGCTCCATCTTCCCCTCCTCCAAAGCGTTTGAGGATTCTCTCCCAGACCCTTATGGCTTTCAGGTAATCGTCAATTTCAATGTGCTCCCAGGGGGTGTGGTCGAGGGATGAATCGCCCGGACCGTAGGCCAGGATCGGGCAGTGCCAGGCCTGCCCCGCCAGGTTCATGTCGGATGTGCCGGTTTTGAGCTTGAAGCGGGGCTTACCCCCCTCCGCCCGGATGGCTTCAAGGAAAGCTCTCACGAGAGGTGTGTTGCGTTCGGCCACGAAGGCCCCTTCTTCCCCCGAGAATTCCAGCTTCGCTTCCCCGGCCAGGAGGGAAATCTGACGGGCAACCTGGTGGGGTTCGAGGCCAGGGGGAAGGCGAAGTCCCACCCTCATCTCCACCGAGGTGGAGAATTCCTCTTCCCGGGAGCAGATCCCCAGCAGGGAAAGGTCCACCCTCTCGAAAGGACTTCTGGCTCCGTTGAAGTTCCCGGCCCAGGCCCTGAGCCTTTCCCAGAACTGAAAGGCCTCTTCGGGAGCTGTGGGGGCTGGCGCAGCGGTGTGGAACTTCGGCATGGAAAGGAAGTAGCGGACGAGGAGCCGTCCCTTGTATCCCAGGGTTATCCCTTCCCACCGGCCGGGCTCTCCCACCACCGCATTCCCCGGGCTGAAGCAGGGGATCGCATGCCTTGCTCCGTGGCTTTCGGCTTCTTCCCCCACTGCACCGATGAAGACTACGGGCCTCTCGGGCCTGACCCTCGCCAGGGCTACGAGGAAGGCGGCCAGCGGACCTTTGGCGTCTGCGGCCCCCCGCCCGAAGATTTTCCCCCCTTCATCCCGAACCGGAATGAACCCGGGGACCGTATCTATGTGCCCCAGGAAGAGGAGATCGGGCCTGGAAGGTGCAGGGCTGAAGTTGGAGGCGATCACGTTGCCCACTCCGTCAATGGAAGCGCTGAAACCCATCCCTTCAAGCCTGTCGGCCAGATGGGCCGCCATAGCTTCCTCCTGGCCCGATGGGGAGTAGATCCTCAGCATTTCCTTGAGGAATCCCACCGCTTCTTCGTCCCTCATGGCAGCACCCTCTCCAGAGCCTCCACGACCCTGTCCAGCTCCTCCCTGGTGATCACCAGGGGCGGAAGCAGGCGGATTACAGTCGGCCCGGCGGAGAGAGCCAGGACCCCCTCCCCGGCGAGGGCTTCAAGGTAGGGAGTGGCCTCCTTCTTGAGTTCAATCCCCACCATGAGGCCCAGCCCTCTAACTTCCCGGATCAGGGGCGATTCTATCTGGCGCAGGCGGCCGAGCAAGTGACAGCCCAATTCCGCCGCCCGGCTGGGGAGGTCGTTCTCCTCAAGGTAGCGGATGGCAGCCAGAGCCGCAGCACAGGCCAGGGGGTTTCCCCCGAAGGTGGAGCCGTGCAGCCTTTTGGGCATCTCCCCGAGCCTCTCGTGTATCATCACAGCGCCGAAAGGAACTCCACCCCCAAGCCCCTTGGCCAGGCACATGAGGTCGGGCTCGAGGCCGTGGTGCTCGCAGGCGAACATCTTCCCCGTCCGCCCGAACCCGGTCTGGACTTCATCTAAGATGAAGAGGGCACCGTTCCGGCGGCAGATCTCCTGAACGCCCCTCAGGTAATCGCCGTCCCCCGGGATCACCCCTCCTTCACCCTGGACCACCTCTAAGATCACCCCGGCGGTCTCCTCGTTCACGGCCTTCTCCATCGCCTCAAGGTTGTTGAACGGGACGAAGCTGAAACCCGGAACAAGGGGCTCAAAGGGCTCCCGGTATTCTTTCCGCCAGGTGGCCGAGAGGGAGCCGAAGGTG
>DAOUCW010000184.1:0-4933 GCA_034431695.1 Anaerolineae bacterium
GCCACCAGGCCTCCGGCCGGCGAAGGCGTTCTCCTGGGCCCGGGGATTCTGGAAAACGAGTTCTTCCGGCTGGAGGTGACGGAAAACGGGACCCTCAGGGTTAAGGATAAGGAGAGCGGGGCTGTTTACGAGGGCATCGGATATTTTGAGGATGCGGGGGATGCGGGCGACGAATACAACTTTGAGCCGCCGGAGAACCAGGAGGTTTTCACTACTCTCAACCTCAAAGCCAGGGTGGATGTAGCCGAAAGCTTCGGGGATTGGGCCACTCTCCGGATAAGCCACCGCTTCCTCATCCCCCAGGGCCTGACGGCGGAGCGCAACCGCCGCAGCCAGAGGAAGGTGGTCTGCCCCATCGTCACTTTCGTCACGCTCAAGCGGGGCGTGAGGAGGATTGAATTCCGCACTGTAGTGGGGAACAATGCCCGCGATCACCGCCTCAGGGTTGCCTTCCCGACGGGCATACCCTGCCGGGAATCCCTCGCCGAAAGCGTTTTCGCCGTGGTCTCACGGCCCACGGCTCTGCCCGAAGCCATAAGCCCCTTTGAGCTACCGGTCAGCACTTATCCTCAGGAGCGCTTCCTCATCGTCCAGGGTGATGGGCGCGGCGTTGCCCTCCTGAACAGAGGACTGCCAGAGTATGAGGTCACTCCGGATGGGGTGATTTTCCTGACCCTCCTCCGCTGCGTGGGGTGGCTTTCAAGGGACGGCCTGCGCTCACGGCTCGGGCATGCCGGTCCCCCTTACGAAGTCCCGGAGGCCCAGTGCCCCGGTGTGCACACTTTTGAATATGCCCTCGTTCCCTTCCGAGGCTCCTGGCAGGAAGCACTCCCCTGGCTCGAGGCCGAAGCCTTCACCCGTCCCCTCCTGGGAGCCAGAGTTGCCCCAGGAGGAAGCATGCCTCCATCTGCCAGCCTCTTGGAGGTGCACCCTCCGCAGATCGCAGTGAGCGCAGTTAAATGGGCCGAGGACGGGTCCGGAATTGTGGTCAGGCTCTGGAATGTGACAGGGGAGGAGATCGCGGCGAACGTTACCTTCTGGCGCGAGGTGAAAGAGGCCTGGGAGACGAATTTCCTGGAGGAACCCCTGAAGCCCGTCAGGGTTGAGGGCCGAAGGGTTGAATTCGGGATGCGTCCGTGTGAGATTAAGACCATGAAAATCCACTTCGGTGGGTAGGGGAGAGCTCTGGCCCCGCTTTTAACCCCGTGGGGAGGAAGGTTCAGAGCGCTTTCACTTCTTGCCTTCCTCCCCCTTTTGCTTTATAATCCCCCCAAGAACGCCATTTCCGAGGAGGTTTAAAGCAATGCCGGCCCTTTCCCTTAAAGGGGTTTTTCCTGCCTTAGTAACGCCCTTTGACAAAGATGAAAAGATCAACGAGGAAGCTCTCCGGAGATTGGTGCGCTACCTCATGCCCAACGTGGATGGCTTCGTCCCGGTGGGAACCACCGGCGAATTCGTCTACATGTCCCGGGAGGAGAGGAGAAGGGTCCTGGAAATCGTGATAGACGAAGTGAAAGGGCAGAAACCCGTTATCGCCGGAACCGGGGCAGCCTCAACCCGGGAGGCCATCCAGCTCGCCCAGGAAGCCCAGAAAATCGGCGCCGATGCCTGCCTTGTGGTCACCCCTTACTTCCTCCGCCCCTCCGAAAAAGGCATCTTCAGGCACTTTTACGAGGTCGCCAAAGCTGTGGATATCCCGATAATCCTCTACAACATCCCCCAGACAACCGATTCTTACCTCCCTCGCAGGGTGGTGGAGGACCTGGCCGATATACCCAACATCGTGGGGATGAAGGATTCATCCGGCAACCTGGCATACATGATGGAAATCCTGGAATACTGCGGGGATCGGATCCAGGTCCTGGTCGGGCACGACGAGATAGTGGTGGGGGCTCTGGCGGCCGGAGCATCGGGCATGATACTGGCATCGGCCAACGTTTACCCTGAGATCTGGCGGGAAATTTACAAAGCAGTGCAGGAGGGGGACCTGGCCAAAGCCAGGGAGCTTCAGTTCCGGGTGCAGAAGCTGAGCCGGATCTTCACCCGCTACGGTGGGGCAGTGGCGGTTAAAGCTGCCCTCAACATGATGGGCTTTGAGGTGGGCAACCCACGCCAGCCCCTGAAAGGAGTGGGGGGAGCCCTGGTCCATGAAGATAGAGCCGAAATCCGCCTGGAACTGGAAAAGCTGGGCAAGATAATGCCCGAGGAAGTGGTCCTCCACTCCAGCGATGTCCCCCTCAATGAACGGTTCCGGGAAATAGGCATCGGCCCCGAGGATATAGAAAGGGAGGGCTTGAGGATTGGGCTGGGAGAAGCAGGGGAAAAGCTGGAAAAGGCCAGAGTTGAACTCGTGGCCGGAAGAGCCAGCGGGATCATGGGCGAAGCCTACGCTTACCAGCTCACTTACCCCTTGCCTTACCGGGAAGCCCTCACGGCCATCTTGGAACCCAACCTCACCGTCCGGCCACCCACTCTCATAGTGCCCACGGTGGAACTCCGCAACCTCCGCCAGGCAAACATGGTTTACGGGCCGACTCAGGCCGCCATAGCCAGAGCCGTAGCCGATTCACTGGAGGAAGGGATAATTCCTCCGGCGGCCATTGAGACTGACCTGATCATAGCCCTTGTCACGATAAACCCTCAGGCTCTGGATCGCCACAGGCTCTACCAGAACGTTTACAGAGCTGCCAGGGAAGCCATAAAGATGGCCTGGAGGTAAACTTTGGAAACGATGGTAGTCATCCCAACCTACAACGAAGCCGAAAACGTCCCCAAATTGATCGGAGAACTCTTCGCTTTGGGCATCCCCAACCTCAGCATCCTCATAGTGGACGATAATTCTCCCGATGGAACCGGAGAGATCGCCGAGGAAATAGCCTCAAGGCACCCCGATGCAGTCCACGTGATAAAGAGGCCGGGAAAGATGGGCCTCGGCACGGCCTACATAACAGGCTTCCGCTATGCTCTGGACCACGGAGCCCGTTACATCATCCAGATGGATGCCGACTTCTCCCACTCCCCTTCCTACATCCCCATCATGCTGGAGAAAATCCGGGAATACGATGTGGTCATAGGCTCCCGATACGTCCCTGGGGGGAGAGTGGACGAGCACTGGGGCCTGAACAGGGCTTTTCTTAGCTGGTGGGCCAACAGTGTATACGTGCCTCTCATTCTCGGAATGAAGATAAGGGATGCGACCTCCGGGTTCCGGTGCTACCGCCGGGAATTTCTGGAGGCCATTGACCTTTCTCAGATCCGATCCAACGGCTACGTTTTCCAGGTGGAGATGGCTTACCTGTGCGAGAAGCTCGGCTTCAGAGTGGTGGAGATCCCCATTTACTTTGAAGACAGGCGCATCGGTAAATCCAAGATGGATCTGCGGGTGAAGCTGGAAGCCGCCTACAGAGTCTGGGAGATAAAGTGGCGTTACCGAAATCTTAAGCCCATCAGAAAGGGGGATAGATGAACTGGCTCCTGCTGGCCATCCTCATCCTGAGCCTCTCAATAATCGCCCATGAATTCGGGCACTTCATCGTGGCCAAGAGGAACGGAGTGAGAGTTGAGGAGTTCGGGATAGGTTTTCCCCCGAGGCTCATTCCTCTGGCCCGGTGGGGTGAGACGATTTTCTCCCTCAATGCCATCCCGTTCGGTGGCTTTGTGAGGCTCGCGGGCGAAGATGATCCCTCGGTAGAGGGAGGGCTCGCCTCCAAACCCAAGGGGGTAAGAGCAAAAGTCCTCCTGGCCGGCGCCGCGATGAACCTGCTCCTGGCATTATTCCTCCTGACCGGAGCTTACATGAGCGGCTACCCGGCCCCCCTCTACCAGGTCAAGGTTTTAGAGGTGGCCCCCGGCTCCCCGGCGGAAGCTGCCGGAATAAGGCCTGGAGATATAATCCTCTCCGCTGATGGGGTCAATTTCCGGAAGCCAGATGAGCTTTCCGCTTACACTGACGAGCACCTGGGCCAGGAAATAACCCTGCAGGTTAAAAGAGGCGAAGAGATCTTCACGGTCAGGCTGGTCCCGAGGCCATCCCCTCCCCCTGGAGAGGGGCCAATGGGGGTGAAGATAGGCATGGCTTATGCGAAAGAGAAGGCTTCGCTGCCTGAAGCCGTGCTCTTCTCAATCGTGAGCATCATAAACGCCTTCTTCTTCATAATCACCCTGCCGGCCCAGGTGATTTCCGGCCTCGTCCCCCTCTCCGCTCTGAGGCCGGTAGGCCCTGTCGGAGCTGTTCAGATGATGACCGATGTGGCCGAGCAGAGCTCCATCATGGGATGGTGGTTCCCCTTCTTCTCCGTCTCAGCCCTGCTCAACGTGGCCCTGGCCCTGAGCAACCTCCTCCCCATCCCCGGGCTGGACGGTGGAAGGCTGCTCTTCGTGATCTTGGAAGCCGTCAAAAAGCGCAGGATTGACCCCCGCCGGGAGAGCTGGGTCCACATGATAGGCATGGCGATCCTCCTGGCCCTGATGCTCGTGATAACCCTGCTTGACATCGCAGTCCCCTTAAAAGGAGTGGAGTGGAATTTCTTCTGAGCTCAGGATGGTTGGGAGATGCGCTGCAGGAAATGTGGGGCAAAATTGCCGAGGGGTGCTTCTGTATGCCCGAAGTGCGGTGCCCCTCGCACCCCTCAGGCCGATTACATCCGGTGTCCATCCTGCCACCAATTCATAAGCGGCGCCCTCCACCTGTGCCCCCACTGCGGAGCTGAAGTCCTGGAATCAGGAACCCGCTGGGGGATGATAACCGCCAGCATCATCCTGGGCCTGATCCTCGGCCTCATCCTCTACGTCCTGATGCCCCCTGCCTTCGTCAACCTCGCCCGGCAGGACTTCAGGTCCCTTGCGGTGAGGCTCTCCCCTCCAACCCCCACTCCCTCGCCCACCTTCACCTTCACTCCAACTTCCACCCCCACCTCCACCCCAACTCCAACAC